>JBDUDG010000400.1:0-3233 GCA_040003045.1 Saprospiraceae bacterium
TTCCTTCGTTTTCTGACATGAATTCCATCATAGGTTCAGTGATGTCATGATCCTGGATGTAGCCGGTGATTTTGTTTTCTTCATCATGGAAGGATTCAAATGGCCACTCCCCGAGCAGGGCTAGTAAGATGTCGTGATCATAATCACCCATATCAAATGTCAGCGCGAGATATTCAGGATTCATAATTTATTTGGATAAATTTCACCGGAATAAGCTTTCCGGGTGTTGAGTAAAAGTGAAGTAACAGTCATAGGTCCTACACCGCCAGGTACAGGTGTGATCCAACTGCATTTTGGAGCCACATTATTATAATCTACATCGCCGACTAATCTGAATCCGGATTTTTTGGATGGATCAGGAACTCGATTTATTCCTACGTCAATGACAACAGCGCCATCATTCACCATGTCTGCTGTTACAAAACCAGGCCGGCCAATTGCTGCGATTACTATATCAGATTGAAGACAAATTTCTTTTATGTTAGGCGTTTTGCTGTGACACATGACTACCGTTGCATCGCCCGGATTACCCTTTCTTGACATAAGGATACTGATGGGTGTGCCCACTATATGGCTACGACCTATAACGCAGCATTGTTTGCCACTTGTTTGAATATTATTTCTTCGTAACATTTCCACAATTCCCATCGGGGTCGCAGGAAGATAAGTGGGAAGTCCCAGCGTCATCAATCCGATGTTCATGGGATGAAATCCATCTACATCTTTTGATGGGTTGATGGCCAAAGTGATGTCCATTTCTGAGATATGTTCCGGCAGAGGCAATTGAACAATAAATCCATCAATGTCAGGATTGGCATTCAGATCATATACAATATCTAAAACTGCCAGTTGACTTAAATCTGAAGGTCGTTGGATAAGTGTCGACTTATAGCCAACTTCTTCACAACTTCTGACCTTGTTTGTGACATAAGATTTACTGGCGGGGTTGTCTCCGATTAATACTGCAGCCAGGTGAGGAGCTCTCTTTCCGGAAGAGATAGCGACTAGAACTTTTTCCTTTATTTCTGATTTTATCTGTGCGGCAAGAGTATTGCCATCAATTATTTGCATAAATAATTATATGTTGATACCTAATTTTCATTCCTTTTTTTATTAGCAGCGCATTCCGCTTATATTCGCTAATTATTTATTTTGTCCTCATTAATTGAGCATAACCGAAATTATTTTGGATGAACCTTATCCGGTCGTTGAGCGGTGTCGTAATGAATCGGATCATTATTATTTAATTTCCGAATTCAAGGGTAGCATAATTTTTTGCATTTGACGAAAGCAAATCCTACCCATGGATGCCCCAATGATAGTTCCCAATAATGCCCCACCTATAATGTCAATGGGATAGTGAACTCCGACATACACCTGCGCTAATGAAATCAAAAAGGCCCAGAGCCACCATACATATTTCCATCGCCTCATGTACTCTCCGAAAACTGAAATAAAGAATGCTGCAATGCAAAAATGATTAGTAGCGTGTGAAGATGTAAAGCTATATCCACTTCCACAAGCCACTCTTTCGATAACTGGAGGATCCATGTAAAGTACATGACAAGGCCTTACTCTTTGCACATTATTTTTAATGAGTGTAGAACTAATCGTATCAGCAGCAAAAATCGAAAGGCCCAGCATAAACAGGATTAGTACTACACTCCTGACATGATGATTGAACATGATCCAAAAAACCACCAGGACATAAAGCGGTAACCAAAAATATTTATTCCTGATGAGGGGAAAAAAATAATCGAATAGAGGATTGCTCCAGCTATGGTTAATCCAGTGGAATATGGATGTATCCCAACGAAGCAATGTCTCTATCATCGGCTCAAATGTATAGTTTTGCACGGCAAAATCAATTTCAAGAGCTGTGCCATTAATTAAATCTGTCAGCGGTATCCGTGGAACCATAGGTGGAAAGCCCGGCGATAACCTTACACCACCTGATATCATTGCCTTTGTGGCTGCATACGGCACCTGGCTGAAAAAAGAATTCGATCATCCCACCGTTGTCATAGGAAGAGATGGCAGAGTGTCCGGTGAGCTCGTAAAGACACTTGTGATCAGCATTCTTCAGGCAATGGGAATTAATAGTATTGATCTTGATTATTCCACTACTCCTTCAGTAGAAATGTTTGTTATCTCCTCGGGATCTCAGGGGGGTATCATAATTACTGCCAGCCATAATGCCGCAGAATGGAATGCATTGAAATTTCTTAATCAGGATGGTGAATTCATCAGTCAGGATGCAGGCGAAGAAATCAAAAACATGGCTGAGTCGGGAAGCCGGGAAATAACTTATGCCGGAATCACAGATTTTGGCAAAGTCTCGCATGAAACTTATGCAATTGCAAAACACATAAATTCAATACTAACTCATCCTCTTGTCAATGCGGATGTGATTAAGAACGCCAATTTGACTGTCGTGGTAGATTGCATTAACAGCACTGGAAATATCAGCATCCCTCCACTTCTCGAAAAATTGGGCGTAAAATACACTCTGCTTAATGATGGACTTTATGGTCAATTTGCTCACAATCCTGAACCTCTGGAACATCATCTGCATGATTTGATCAGCGCTGTGATAGAGCAAAAAGCAGATATGGGCATCAGCGTAGACCCGGATGTGGATCGCCTCGCATTAGTCAGCGAAACAGGAGATTTTTTTGGAGAAGAATATTCTCTTGTTTGTGTGGCCGATTATGTACTAAAACACAAAACAGGTCCGCTGGTTACAAATCTTTCTTCAAGTCGTGCGCTACATGAGCTTGCTATTTCAAGAGGTGTTGAATGTTTTTCTGCCCCGGTAGGTGAAGTGCATGTTGTGAAAGAAATGAAGCAGCGCAATGCTATATTGGGAGGTGAAGGAAATGGAGGAATTATAGACCCGCAGCTACATTATGGAAGAGATTCGCTCATAGGCATTACACTTATCCTGATGAATATGGCTACAAGTGGAAAGTCCCTTTCTGAATTAAGAAAGACGTATCCTGAATATGTTATGGTGAAGGACAAAATCGAATTTAATCCGATGCAATCCGCGAAGGGTCTGATGGATAAGATCGCTGAACATTTTAAGGACGAATCGCAGGATCATCGCGATGGATTGAAGGTGGACCTCAGGGACTCATGGGTTCAGTTGAGAAAATCAAATACGGAGCCGATTCTTCGGATATATGCTGAGGCTAAAACTCTTGAAATGGCTAAAGCACTTGTGGAAGAAG
>JBDUDG010000401.1:0-3226 GCA_040003045.1 Saprospiraceae bacterium
GCAAAGTCTTTCAGACAGGAAGGAGTGGGGCTACACACCGGTAAATCCGTCATTGTAGAATTTGAGCCCGCTGAAGCAAATCATGGCATAAGATTTATGCGGGTTGATATGAAAGATCAGCCAGTATTGATTGCAGATGTTGGACAGGTCGTTTCTACAAATCGAGGTACCACTATCAAAAATGGTGAAGCACAGATCAGCACGATTGAACACGTGCTTTCTGCATTGTCAGGTATGGGGGTCGATAATGTATTGATCAAAGTAGACGGACCTGAGATCCCGATTATGGATGGCAGTGCACTGCACTTTGTACAAGGTATTGTAAATGCAGGTCTTGTAGAACAGGACATGGAGCGAGAATATTTCGAAATTGAGGAGCCCATTTCATTCAAAGATGAGGTCACTGGTACTGAGCTTCTTGCTTTACCTGGAGACAACTTTGAGCTGACGGCCATGATCGATTTCAATTCGCAGATCCTGGGGCATCAATATGCAAGTATGAACAGTATGGATGAATATGAAACGCAAATAGCACCATGCCGGACATTTGTATTCATTCGTGAGCTCGAACAACTGTTCGATCAAAACCTGATCAAAGGAGGTGATCTTGAAAATGCAGTTGTAATAGCAGATCGGTTAATGGATCAGGACGAGCTTGACAGATTGGCTAAAAAGCTTGGTAAGCAAAGTATCAAAGTTGAAAAAACAGGTATTCTAAATACGACCTCGCTGAAGTTCGAGAATGAACCAGCCCGACATAAGCTCCTTGATGTGATTGGAGATCTTGCGTTGTTAGGAAGACCTATAAAAGGTAAGATCGTGGCCCGCAAACCCGGGCACACCGCCAACATAGAATTTACCAAGCTGTTGAAGAGAAAACTGATCGAACAGAGGAAGACAAAAGGACGCCCGAAGATTGACCCTGATCAAGCAGCACTCTATGGGATCGAGGACATCCGTAAGATGTTACCGCACCGATATCCCTTCCTCCTGGTGGATAAGATCGTGGAGATGGATGAAACCTCGATAGTTGGTGTGAAAAATATCACATTTAATGAAGCATTATTTCAGGGACATTTCCCAGGCAACTCCATATTTCCAGGAGTGCTCCAGGTAGAAGCTCTCGCACAGGTTGGTGGAGTTTTTATTCTATGTAAAGTGCCTGATCCTGAAAACTGGGCAACATTATTATTGAAAATAGACAATACCAAATTTAAAAGCAAAGTTGTACCCGGAGACCAACTGATCCTTAAAATGCAGCTGCTTGTTCCAATACGAAGAGGAATTTGCCATATGTATGGTACCGCTTATGTGGGCAGCAGACTTGTATCAGAAAGTGAACTCACAGCACAAATAGTGCGCAATGAACCAAGAAATGAATAATATTCATCGCAATGCGAAAATCGGACGGGATGTCCATGTAGGCCCTTTCACGACTATTGAAGAAGATGTCGTGATAGGCAAAGGCTGCCGGATCGGTGCCAATGCAAGCATCCTGAATGGAACAAGGATCGGTGATCATTGTAATATATTTCCCGGCGCGGTCGTGGGTGCATCTCCGCAGGATCTGAAGTTCGAAGGAGAGAATTCTACTCTTGAAATAGGCAACCATGTAACCATACGGGAATACTGCACGATCAACAGGGGCACCAAAGCGAGTTTTAAGACATCTATTGGCGATCATTCGTTATTGATGGCTTATGTCCACGTTGCACATGATTGTATCATCGCTAACAACTGCATCCTTGCAAATAATGTAAATCTCGCAGGTCATATCCATATCGGTCACCACACAGTTGTAGGTGGTCTGGTGGCCGTGCATCAATTTGTGAAAATTGGAGAACATGTCATGGTTGGAGGTGGAGCGCTTGTGAGAAAGGATATCCCACCATTTGTAAAGGCGGCAAGGGAGCCGTTGTCTTTTGTAGGAGTTAATGTTACAGGATTGAAGAGGAGGGGTTTTGCACAAGAACAGATCCATTTGATTCAGGATATTTATCGCATCCTTTTTGTTCGTGGATATAATATCACACAGGCCGTTGCATTCATAAAAGATAGTATCGCGGAGAGTCCGGAAAAGACTGCGATACTGGATTTTGTGGACCAGTCAGAACGTGGAATCATGAGAGGCTTCAGAGCGCACAATCCCGTCAATGGATCTGTCTATACAAAAGCTGAGTAAAGCTTTCAATCAGAAACAAATATTCCAGGATCTGACTTTCGATGTTAAGGAAGGAAGCCGCTTTGCCATCACCGGCTCTAATGGTTCAGGCAAATCAACGCTGCTTAAAATTTTATCTGGAGGAATGTTGCCTTCATCAGGGATGATTCATTATGTGATAGATGGAAATGAAATACCTGATCAGGAAGTATTTCGTCATGTGCATTTTGTAGCGCCTTATAACTCTGTGATCGAAGAGCTTACCATGAAGGAATTATTTCAGCTTCATAAGCGACTTGGTCTGCTTTCAGGATTTTCAAATTTTAAAGAATGGTTTATGCTCCTGGAATATTCATTCAATCCTGATCAACCTATTAAATCATATTCTTCGGGAATGAAGCAAAGAGTGAAGTTGGGTCTGACCATGCCTGATGACAGACCTTTAATACTGCTGGATGAACCAACCTCAAATCTTGACGCACAAGGGAAGACATGGTTTTTTAAGCTAATAGATCAGGTTTCATTTGCAAAGACCATAATAATTGCTTCAAATGAAGAAGCTGAAATTAGGTTTTGCACAGAGTCGATTAACCTTGAACAGATGACTGTGTATCAATCACGGTGATAGCTTATCGTCAAGGGATTTGAGCCTTGCGTAAACATCCTTTATTCGATCCACCAGGTTGAATTGGTCAGTGAGTGTGGATTTTTCTTTTTTCAGTTCCTGCTTGGCTCCTTCCAGAGTGAATCCCCTGACTTTGACAAGATTATAGATGATCTGGATCTGCTGGATATTTTCTTTTGTAAAAAGGCGATCTCCTTTGCGATTTTTCCGCGGCGTCAGAAAAGAAAATTCATTTTCCCAGTATCGCAAAAGAGACCTGGAGACTTCGAACATGCCTGCTACTTCACCGATGGTATAATATAGCTTATCGAGACTTTGTATTTCGATGGACTTCATTCGAATGTGGATTCACCTAAAAATAGGAATTTTTCCTGACAATCGATTCATTACTGCTTCTCTATAAGGCTTTTCCATAGAGTAGTTTGCAAAGATTGTGCAAG
>JBDUDG010000072.1:0-10834 GCA_040003045.1 Saprospiraceae bacterium
ATTGGCTACTTCCTAAGAGGAGGACGGGGAAAACGCTATCTTTGCAGCCCTTATGAAAAACATCCGCAATTTTTGCGTCATTGCCCATATAGATCATGGTAAAAGCACCCTTTCGGACCGCCTTCTTGAGATCACTCACACGATAGCAGCTCGGGACATGGTCGCTCAGACCCTGGACAATATGGACATAGAGCGCGAGCGCGGAATTACCATTAAAAGTCATGCCATCCAGCTAGTTTACAAGCGAGCTAATGGCCAGGACTACATCCTGAACCTTATAGACACTCCGGGCCATGTTGACTTTTCATATGAAGTCTCCCGCTCGATAGCAGCTTGTGAAGGAGCTCTTCTCCTCGTCGATTCTACACAGGGAATCCAGGCACAAACTATTTCAAATCTCTATCTCGCTATTGAGCACAATCTGACGATCATCCCGGTACTGAACAAGATCGACATGCCCAATGCCATGATCGATGAAGTTTCAGATCAGATTGTTGACCTGATAGGTATTCCGAAGTCAGATATTATCCTTGCGAGCGGAAAGACCGGAGAAGGTGTCGATCTTATCCTGGAGGCAATCGTTGAACGTATTCCATCACCAAAAGGAGATCCGGATGCACCTCTTCAGGCGCTGATCTTTGATTCAGTATTTAACTCATTTCGTGGTGTCATTGCATATTTCAGGATCATGAATGGCCGTATCAGGAAAGGTGAGCGCGTCCGTTTTTTCAACATGGGTGGTGAATACAATGCAGACGAAATAGGCATTCTTCAATTAAACCAGGTGCCCAAAAATGAACTCTCCGCAGGCAATGTAGGATACATCATCACGGGAATCAAGACTTCGAAAGAAATTAAAGTAGGTGATACAATTACGACCGTCGTAAATCCCTGTCACGAAGGCATAAAAGGTTTTGAAGATGTAAAGCCAATGGTATTCGCCGGCATCTATCCCATCGACAATGATGATTTTGAGGATCTGAGGGATAGTCTTGAAAAATTACAATTGAATGATGCGAGTCTTGTATTCGAACCTGAGACTTCTATTGCTCTTGGTTTCGGATTTCGATGCGGATTTTTAGGTATGCTTCATCTTGAAATCATTCAGGAGCGCCTGAGCAGAGAATTCAACCAGGAAGTCATCACGACGATCCCGAATGTTTCTTACAGAGCATTTACAAAACGTTACGGATTACAGACGATCAATACTCCAAATGATCTGCCAGATCCGACGCTGCTTGAATATGTTGAAGAGCCCTATATCCACGCACAGGTGATTACAAAACCTGAATACATCGGTGCGATCATGAATTTGTGTCTCGAAAAAAGAGGCATGCTCACGCATCAACATTATCTCACGACCACACGCGTTGAACTGAGCTTTGATCTTCCGCTCGCTGAAATCGTATTTGATTTTTATGATCGGTTGAAATCTATTTCACGAGGATATGCATCGTTTGATTATGCTCCCAAGGATTACAGGAAATCAGATTTAGTAAAGCTTGATATTAGGTTAAACAGTGAACCAGTTGATGCGTTGTCTTCTTTAGTACATCGTGATAAGGCTGAAGCTTTTGGCAGAAAGATCTGCGCAAAGTTAAAGGACCTGATTCCTAAACAGCAGTTCGTGATCGCTATACAGGCTTCCATCGGTGCAAAAATAATAGCCCGCGAAACGATTTCCGCGATGCGAAAAGATGTTACTGCCAAATGTTATGGAGGAGATATCTCCCGTAAACGAAAACTCCTTGAGAAACAAAAAGAAGGAAAGAAAAAGATGCGACAAATCGGATCTGTAGAAGTCCCACAAAAAACATTCCTTGAAGTCCTGAAACTGGATTAAAAAAATCCATTAGATAAATCTTTCATGAAGAGACGCGATTTATTACTTCTCTTCATGAAAGATTTATCTATTTTATTATTCTGGCTACATACCAGGAAGTTCCATCTGATATTCTTATATAATACCAGCCGGCTTCAAGTTCAGACACGTTTATCCGATTAGACAACGGATGGTGGATTTTTTTACACATACGACCATCGATTCCAGTAATGATTACTTCAGCAATCGGATGATTTAAATCAATGAAGAGAACATCTTCTGACGGAACAGGATAAACTTTCACAGATGTATAGGCTGGATCTTTCGTGCCTGTAGTTTTTAATTCTATCAAAATGGAATCTACATTTACATCGCAACCATTTGCTCCTATAAGAGTCAAAGAATAATACCCTGGCAAGCTCAAAGAAAAATTTTGTTCTATACCGGAAAGGCCATTGAAATGAAAAGAAGTATCCTGATTAAATAGTACAGCTTCATATGGTGATATTATTCCTGTCACCGTAATACTGATTGATCCCTGACAACAATCCGTAATATTCGAAGTGGAATCAATCATGATTTGAATCGGACCCGGTTCCGTAATCGTAAAATGATCCGTTGCGAAACATCCTGTGGCATCTGTAACTGTTACGCTGTATGAGCCAATTGGAAGATTACTGATGATAGCAGAAGTGTCTCCGTTTGACCAACCATACAAAACGGGCGAAGTAAAATTGGTAGTAGTAATTATTATTGATCCTGTAGAATCTCCTGCACAAACCACATTCGTCAGCGATGAAGAAATGGTGAGCTCACAATTCCCAGGCTGGACATTGAAACATGTATCATTTACACAACCATCACTGTTAGTTGCCGTGACGCAATATACTCCCGGAGACAGTCCAAATATAGATTGTGTATTCATCCCCATATTCCAAATATATACTTCATCAAAATCTCCATTGCATTGAACAGATCCATCCATTGCACCGGGTGAAGTTTCATTCACTATAAAACAATCAAATGAAGGCTGTGGACTAAGCGTCACCATTATACAGTCTGAAGCCTGACATCCTGCTTCGTCCGTAACTGTTACACAATATTCCCCTGTCAGATTGACCATCAATGAATCAGTTATCAATCCTCCCGTCCAGAAATAATTAAGACTTCCTGAGGCACCAGTTACAAATGGTACAAGTAACAAAGAATCTACTCCGCAGAAAATTGAATCTTGTGGAAGAAATACATTTAGTAAACAATTAAATGGATTGATTTGAGCTGATCCGGAACTGCTGCATGAATTCATATCAGCTACAGTAACAGAGTACAATCCTGGCCCGAGTCCGGTGATCATTGAGGTAGCGGCGCCAGTATTCCATACGTATGTAAATGTGCCGGTCCCACCTGAAGGCGTTGCAGTTGCAGTCCCGTTATCTAATCCAACTCCGGTCACATCAGTTGATGCAACATTCAAAATGACCAAAGGAGGATCTGTTATCATAGACGTTTTTGTAGCAGAACATCCATGGTCATCAGTGACTGTCACAATGTATGTTCCGGCGGGAACATTAGAATTTGTAGATCCAATTACTCCATTCGACCAAGCGTATGTATACGGTGGTGTTCCTCCGACGGGAATACTTGTCAAAACAGCCATGCTATTTCCAAAACATAAATTTTGAGAACCCTGATTGATTTGAACTTCGACCGGTTGAGGCTGAGTGACGGAATATGTTTTTGTAATATGACAACCGCGATTGTCTGTTGCAGTCACAATATAGGATCCGGCTGCAAGCCCTGAAATCATAGCTCCGGTTCCACCATTAGACCAAGTGTATATGTAAGGTACCATACCTCCGTTTGCGGTGACTGAGATGCTTCCATTCATTCCACCACCGCAGGTTACATTTTGAATTTGATTAAGGGTAAGGTTGACAATAGCACCTGAATTAATTGTATAATTCGATGTCTTTGTGCAGCCATTGTTGTCTGAAACAGTAACTATAAAATTTCCGGGATTCAGATTATTAATTGATAGTCCTGATAAACCATTTGACCAGTCTGCTACAAGGGGATTAGCTCCACCGATTACTGAAATAGTGATCGCACCATCAGCGTCGCCGGAACAGGATTCATTGGTCAGATTGACAAGGGTAATCGCAATTACTGCAGGTTGTGTGACCTGGACAATGCTCGTTTTAGTACAATCATTATTATCAGATACTGTAACAGTATAAGCTCCTGCGGGTAGATTCGAAATCGTCGGACCACTGAAACCGTTAGACCAATTAAAAGAATATGGACCCACTCCACCTGATGTATGTGCAGTAATAGCACCATTGTTCCCTCCATTACAACTTACGTTTGTAATAGTAGGTGAAGAAAAAGATAATGCAGGTGGCTGCGAGATGGTAACACTGGCAGTTGCTGAAGCAGAGCAATTATCTGTTACAGTGACTGTGTATGTGCCTGCTGCCAGATTATTTATTGTTTGACCAGAACTGCCATTTGACCAATTGAAACCATAGGGTCCTAATCCGCCTGTCTGTCCTGCTGTGGCACTACCATTTGTCTGGCCATTGCACAAAATATTATTTGAACTCGTGATTGAGACTGTTAATGTTGAAGCACCTCCATTAAGCATACCCTCTCCTGTACCTGTTAAAGTGAGGTCGCCACTGCTGCTTCCATTTCCATTAGCAACCAAATTCGCCACATAATATGAAATCGTGGTGTTGGAAGGTGAGCTTGGAGATTTCCATGTCACTGTCCATGATACACTGTGTGATGCAGGATAATTAGAAGGTGTACTTTGCTCGCAGTATTGTCGTTCAGACGCAGAAGGATTTAAAGGCTGAATTTGTGCACCGGATCCTGCTGACGTAAACAGTCCAGCCCGCTGATTGAGGCTGTTTAGAAGAGTGATCTGAAATCCAGCTTTAACAGCAACTCCGTTCGGATTAGTACTGGTGATTGTAAGTACATATGCAGTACATGGTTCAATGGATGCAGGTAATCCGTCCACAGTTACAATTCCATCCTGCGTTCCGGAGCCAATGGAATGACAGCTTGCGCAGGTAGGTTCACCAGGAGCTCCGGTGCGTCCGTTTGGCGGATCATTAGGGTTTGCAAGAATTAAAAATGCACTTGCAATTAAAGCAGGTCCTATTAATATCTTTTTCAATAAAATGAAATTATTTTACAAACCTTGCTACATACCATGAAGTCCCATCTGATATCCTGACAAAATACCATCCTGCCTGCAGCTCTGCTACATTCAGATGATTGGATGAAGGATGATCAAATCGTTTGCATAGACGTCCATCCACACCCGAGATCAATACCTCGGTGATAGAATGCTCCATATCGATGATCAATACATCTTCAGTTGGTACAGGATATACCTTTAATGATTTATATTTTGGTGTGGGCCCAACAGCGACACTCTCCGGAACAAAAATATTGGCTGATAAAATTGTGCAGCCATTTCCATCAGTTACCAACAATTGATAATTCCCGGATTGTCCAAGAGCACTCAGATCTTCCTGTCCAATTAATTGCGATCCATCAGGAAATGTCCACAAATATTGATATGGTAACACGCCGCCGGAAATGCTCACATTTATCGCTCCTGAATTGAAATCTTCAACAGGAATAATGGTATCGACCATAATAGCTAATGGATCAGGTTGTGTTAAGATGAATACATCCGTTGCAAAACATCCGGATGCATCTGAAACAGTGACAGTATAAGAACCTGCTGAAAGATTGCTGCTTACTGCGGTAGTATCTCCATTCGACCAGACGAAGGAAATAGGTGGCGTTGTATTATTAGGTATCACTGTGATTGATCCGGTAGCGCCTCCGGAACAAAGGACATTAGATTGGGAAGATGTGATGGACAATTGACAATTTCCAGATAGTACATTAAAACAAGTATCACCCGCACATCCATTAGAATTTACAATTGTAATACAGTAAACCCCTGGAGACAACCCTGTGATTGTCGGCGTAGTTGCTCCTGTGCTCCATAGATATGTATTAGCAGGTGTGCCATTACATTGTATGGATCCATCCATTACACCGGGGGATGATTCACTGACAACAAAGCAATCAAAGGTTGGCAATGGACTTACAGTAACAACGATGCAATCCATATCCTGACAACCGGCTTCGTCCATCACGGTCACACAATACTCACCAGATTGGGTTACAATGATCGAATCTGCTGCTGAACCATTAGACCATATATAATTGAGAGTACCTGAATTGCCTGTTACAAATGATTTTACAACAGCTGAATTCTCTCCACAAATTGTGAAATCAGCTGGCAGTGTAATATCCAGTGAACAACCAAATGGATCTACCTGAGCAGATCCAGAGTTACTGCATGAGTTGACATCTGAAACGGTTACCGTATAAGTACCAGGTGCTAATCCTGTAATCATAGCAGTGGAGCCTCCATTATTCCAGGCATAGGTGAAAGCACCTGTTCCACCAGCAGGATTGGCGGTAGCTGTTCCATTATTCAACCCTACACCGGTTTCATCTGTTGTGGTAACATTTACTGTAACAAGTGGTGGGTCGGTGATTGTGGCCGATTTTGTGGAAGAGCATGCATTGTTATCTGTGATTGTGACAGTATATGTTCCTGCAGGCAGGTTCGGATTATTATTACCATTCACACCATTTGACCAAGAGGCTGTATAAGGTGACGTGCCACCAGTAATAACGCTCACAAGACCAGCAGAACTATTGCCAAAACAAAGATTTTGTGCGGACTGATTTATGACGACATCAATTGGTTGTGGTTGGGTGATGGTGTAACCCTTGACAAGGAGGCAGCCATGGCTATCGGTGGCAGTAACTATGTATGATCCTGCAGATAATCCGGTAATTAGCGAACCTGTACTTCCATTAGACCATTGATAAGTATAAGGTGCAACACCTCCGGATGCAGTAACCGATAAGCTTCCGGTAGTACCACCCGGGCAGGTTACATTTTGTTGTTGATTTAATGTTAAGTTTACTATGCCTCCTGGTTCGACTGTAAAGGATGCAGATTTTGTACAATTATTGTTATCTGTTACGGTAACTGAATAAACATCGGCAGCAAGGTCAGTGATAGTTGTTCCCAGGAAACCATTAGACCATTCCACAAAGATCGGATTGACACCGCCGGTGACAGAAATAGTTATGGCACCGTCTTCAGCATTGAAGCATGATTCATTCGTGAGGCTTACAAGGTTAATGGAGATAACAGCAGGTTGTGTAATCTGGTATGTTGATGATTTGGTACATCCATTGTCGTCCGTAACAGTGACTGTATAAGGGCCTGCTGATAGATTTGTAATTGTAGCTGAGCTTGCTCCTGTGGACCAGTCAAAAGCATAAGGAGAAACCCCGCCAGAGGAATGCGCGGTGATAGATCCATTGCTTCCACCATTGCAAAGTACATTGGATATCGTTGGTGCGGTAAGAGCAAGTACTAAAGGTTGAGTAATAGTTACATTGGCCGTCGCGGTTGAAGATGCGTTATCCGTTACTGTGACAGTGTATGTTCCGGCTGCTATATTATTGATAGTTGCTCCTGAACTACCATTTGACCAATGGTAGGCATAAGGAACAGTACCTCCCGTTGCTAAAGCAGTTGCACTGCCTGTGCTTTGACCATTGCACAATACATTGGTAGATGAAGTGATTGAAACCATTAATGCTGTACTACCACCGTTAAGCATGCCTCCTCCCATATTTACAGCGATATTATCTCCGGTATCTGCACCATTACTGTTCGCGATATTATTGGCTACGTACCAGGTGATTTGCGTGTTGGCCGGCATGGAAGGTGCAGTCCATGTGGCAGTCCAGGACACCATATGTGACATTGGATAAGGAGATGGCATATTGTGTTCCCAGTATTGACGTCCGGAAGAAGTTTCGAGAGCAGATCCTGTAGAAGGTAAAGACAGAACACCTGCCATTTGATTCAGACCATTCAAAATAGTCAGCTGAAAACCAGCAACTATGGCTACTCCATTTGGATTTGTACTAGTGACTGTAAGTACGTAAGCCATATTTGGAGTGATCAATGTAGGCATACCGGTCACATCTACCATTCCATCTTGTGTACCTCCATTTAGAGAATGGCAGTTCGCACATGTACCTTCTCCTGGAGCACCTGTATTTCCATTTGGTGGATTATTCGGAAAGCCAAACCACAGAAAGATGCTTGCGAATAAAGCCAGAACTGAGTATTTTTTTTTCATAGACTGAATATGATTGATTCAAATGAGTAATTCTAAAACGTTTGTATTTAGAAATTTTCGGGGTGGCAGTATTGTATAGAGGGTTATGCGTTCCTCTGGATAAATTAAATCTTCGACCAGCGGGCTACATAGGAGTGTTTATTATTCTTAATTTCTATAAGGTAAAGGCCCGAAGGGAGATTCGGGACATTTAATATGCCGTTTTGCAACTCTTCGCTATCTACAATCCTTCCATTTAGGTCACAAAATGTAACATAAATCATGTCGTCAGTTGGTTCAGGAAACGATATGTGAATAACATCAGATCCAGGATTGGGATAAATAAGTGGTTTCGTATTTGTGATGTTTTGTGTTGCTGCTAAAATGATCGTTCCCGATCCTTTGTTTGAAGCAGTTTTATCTCCTGTGGATTTTGAATTTCCATTTCCAATGATTCCATTAGCGTACCAAGTGACGATGCTTCCATCTGCGATAGCAGGCGCTGTCCAAAGGACAGTCCACTTGACAACGGCGCTATCAGGGTAAATGGCCGATGGATGATGCTCGAAATATTGTCTGCCGGAGAGCATGGAAAGTTGAGAACTATCAGACGGTGAAGACATAAGCCCTGCGATTGTATTTGTAGGACCAAGTATGGTAATTTGGAAGCCGGCCTTTACTGCACCTCCATTCGTGTTTCGATTGACCACGGTGAGCAAGTAAGTTTCTTCGGGAGTGATCGAGGTTGGGAAACCTTCCACAGTGATCGTACCCGTAATCGAGGAACCGTTAGAAGAGTGGCAGTTGGCGCAGAATAACTCACCAGGAGCTCCGGTATGGCGATCTGGTGGATTCGTAGAGTTCGAAACCAGAAGAAAACAAGAACCAATAATACCTGCCAGAAAGTAAATTTTCTTCATTCAAACAGTTTTCAAATCTATAGATCAATGATACTTAATAAAGTCAAGCGGTGGCTTTACATTATAGGTAATTTTCATCATATTCCAGACAAACCGGAACTATTTCATGTTAAGCCGGAATTCGTCTTTGGTGATACCCGCAACGATATGGTCTGTCTGCACTTACAAATAAGGATAATTGTCTATTCGTATATGATTTGCCTTGTTTCACCGAATATTCCAGAGACCACTGCAACTACTTCCGAAATACATCGTCTATACGACTGAAAGCTTGATGCCGGATCAGAATTAATGTCATTTCAGTTTCCCTGAATCCAAATAATCCACCATGAATAAATATTCACTTGCCATTATCCTGCTCACTTTAAATCTGTTTATAGTTTCCGGAGTAAACGCTTCTCCCGGAAGAGTAAATACTTCATTGGATGTACTCAAAAAGGAGGTCACACGTCTTATTCAAAAAAATAAAACTCGCCTTGCTGATATGCCTGAACAGGATATCGAGGTTGGCTTTTTGATCAATGCGAAGAATGAACTAATCATACTTGATGTAAATGGGGACAGCACTTCAGCCTGCGAATACGTTAAGCAGATATTAAATTATAATAAAGTAAAATTCTGCCAGGCAAAACAGTTGACCAGGTATTCAATAAAGATTCACCTGGTAAAAGAAAAATAATCTCCTGTCAGGAGAAGAGGGCAATTTTTTTTGGTTGGATACTTAATTTATAGTCAGGTGGTCTTAGTGAAAACGAGACCATTTTTCTTTTGACTCATTCAGTGATTTTCTTTTGCTGATGCTGTGGCCGTATCTGAATTTTTAAACATCGATTCTACGAATGCTTTTTTGTTGAAAACCTGGAGTTGATCTATTTTTTCTCCGACACCTATGAATCTTATCGGGATTTTAAACTGGTCTGAAATTCCAAGTGCTACACCTCCTTTTGCGGTTCCATCAAGTTTGGTGAGCGTGAGGCAAGTCACTTCTGTTGCTTCCGAAAATTGGCGACATTGTTCAATTGCGTTTTGTCCTGTTGTAGCATCGAGGATGAGCATCACATCATGAGGTGCTCCCGGCATTGATTTTTCAATGGAGTTTTTGATCTTGGTCAGCTCCCGCATCAGGTTGACTTTTGTATGGAGTCGTCCGGCGGTGTCAATGATGATCACATCGGCATTTATCCTGAGACCTTCTTTCACTGCTTCGAATGCAACTGCGGCAGGGTCTGTATTCATCCCTTTGCTAAAAAATGCACAACCTACACGGTCGGCCCAGATCTTGAGCTGATCTACGGCTGCTGCCCTGAATGTATCACCGGCTCCCAATAAAACTGAAAGTCCTTTTTGTTTGTATTGGTAAGCAAGCTTTCCGATCGTCGTGGTCTTCCCCACTCCATTGACACCAACCACCAGCATCACATAGGGCTTGACTCCAGCCGGAATTTCAAAATCCTCTAAGTCAACTGTTTTATTATCCGTAAGCAGTGCTGCAATTTCATCCCTCAGAATGGTATTGAGCTCGCTTACGTTTAAATATTTATCGCGGGCTACACGGGCTTCAATCCGTTCTATGATTTTGATCGTAGTATCCAGACCAACATCGCTGGAAATGAGTGCGGCTTCCAGTTCATCAAGGACTTCAATATCAACAGTAGATTTTCCGGCCACAGCTTTTGAAATACGCTGGAAAAGGTTTGATTTTGTTTTTTCAAGACCCTGGTCTAACTGCTGTTCTTTTTCTTTTGAAAAAAATTTATTGAAGAAGCTCATAATGATCGAAGTGGGCTAATATAAAGATATCTGAACAGTACGTTCAGACTATTCAGATATCGAAGATTTAAACTTTC
>JBDUDG010000073.1:0-10786 GCA_040003045.1 Saprospiraceae bacterium
TAGAATCGAAGGACCAGATGGGAAATGTTTTGCACATCCCCTACCCTCCAAAACGAATTGTTTCTTTGGTGCCTTCTCAAACTGAACTCCTCTTTGATCTGGGTCTGAAAAACGAAATTTGTGGCATAACCACGTTCTGCATACATCCCAAAACAGAAACGGAATCAAAGGAGAAAGTAGGTGGCACAAAGAAATTAAACATAGAACGAATTCATTCTTTACAACCGGATCTCATCATAGGAAATAAAGAAGAAAATGAACAGGAAAGGATCCATGAGTTGCAGAAATTCTATCCTGTTTGGATGAGTGATATTGTCAACTTATCTGATGCATATACTATGATCAGGGAATTGGCGCGTGTGACAAATCGTCCGGAGGCAGGAATAAAGATGGCGAATGAAATTTCTAATCTTTTTGCAAACTATACTCCCATTCCTGACCGACACGGAGCGGTTTATTTTATTTGGCGAAAACCTTATATGGTGGCTGCCGGTGGCACGTTTATTAATGAAATGCTTCAGCGTTTTGGCGTTGATAATGTTTTTGGTCATATAAACCGGTATCCTGAAGTAACTCTGGAAATGGTTGCTGAGAATAATCCGCAATTCATCTTTTTATCATCTGAACCTTACCCTTTTTCTGAAAAACATGTTGAGGAATTCAGGAAAAAATTTCCTTCAAGCCAGGTTATGATTGTTGACGGAGAATATTTCAGTTGGTACGGTAGCCGATTATTACATGTGCCAGCCTATTTTGAAAAACTGAAGTCTTTATGTAAAAATGGGTAGCCTTCCTTAGTCTTGGCTTAAGGACGTATTGATCTTTTCATAACATTTTGACACCAAACATTGCTTACCTTTAATCTCTCATCGGATCAATTAATCCAGTATCTCAAAAGACCTTTTCACTAAATATTGTAATTATGAAATTTTATGCTCTTCTCACCGCTCTTTGCGGTTTTATGATCACCTCGTCACTGCAGGCCCAGACGAAAATGGAGTGGGATACACACGGCGTCGGATTTTCAGTACCTGACAATTTCAAAGTTGAGACCAACAACGCGGATGAATATACCGCCAGCAACGACAATCTATATCTAAGCATACTTCCTATCCAGGATGAGACCATCACAAAAGATGATCTGTCTGATGCTGTGGATGAGTTTGCCAAAAGCCTTAAATATGATCGCGTACAGGAAGGTGATGAAATTGATATCGATGACTTTACCGGATATTATGTCAAAGGCAGAAAAGATGGAGCAAATGCCGTTCTCCTCGCCCTTCTGGACAAGGAAAGCTCAACTAATCTGCTTGTGGTCATCGTTTATGCTGACGGCTACGAAAACAAAGCCCTCCAGATCGCTAAAAGCTTCTATGCTTATGATAAATAGGCCATTATGAACTAGCTTCCCAGCTCAATTAAAGGACATTCGCCCATGGGTGGATGTCCTTTTTTTATTTTGATTATATTCGCAGAGCATCCAATGTCTAGCCAGAAAGCCATATTTATCTCTCATGCCTGGGGCGGAATCAGCGATGAGATTTTAGCTGAGCTCACCAGGGTGCTCAAGCAAGAGGATATATCTTTCATCCTTGACAAACGCGATCTTGGCTATCGTCAAAGCATCAACGATTTCATGCTCGAGCTTGGTAAGGCGGATATGGTGATCATCATCCTCTCAAACAAATACCTGAAGTCCGAATACTGTATGTTCGAACTGATCCAGATTTACAAAAATCAAAATGTCCGCGAACGCATTTTTCCAATTGTCCTGGATGAAGTCAAAATATCCAGTTCCGCAGACCGGCTCGAATTTGTAAAATACTGGGAAGATCAACTGACCAATCTGCAGAACAAAGTTAAGGAGCTGAATTCGCTGAGCTATATTGAAGGCATCACAGATGATCTGAATCTCTATACTGAAATCCGAAACAATATCGCCCGTCTGACCGGCATCCTGAGAGACATCAATACACTTAATGTCACGATCCATGTTGAATCAGATTATCGTGATCTTATCCAGTCTATCAAGAAAAAGATATCCGGTGAGAAAGATGAGAATAAAATCTTCATCTCTTCTACAAAGACCCCATCGCCTGTATTCAATACGTTCAATTACAAACTAGCCGGAATATCTATGCTGGTGTTTATCGCTCTGTTTGTAACATGGAAGATATTATCAAGGCCAAAAGATCTTATAACTGCAGAAGACACGTATCAACACCAACAAGATTCTGGTCTTGTTCAAAAAAATCCAACCGTACAGTCCCCTATTACAAATCCACATAGCGGAAGTTCTGAACGGGATATTCTGAACACGATGGACACGTCGAGGATCATCAAAATGTTATTGAATAACATAGGTGGTCAGGGCCAACTGTCGCAAGAAGATCTTGATGCATTATATAGAGATGAGCCTGTAGTGACCACTCAACAAACAGGGACCAAAGAAAACAAGGAGCCATCACACACCTCCACTGAAAAGTATTCAACACCAAATACGTACTCTACGACCACCACATCAAAGAAACAAATGCCGATTGAAAAACCTACCGTAGAGAGAGACTACAACAAGCCTCCGGATAATTCGCCCAAATATGAACCCCCAGTCAAAGAAGAAAAGCCTGAAGAAAAGACCCATATCATCACCATTCCCACCGAACAAGAGCCTGCGAAAACATCAAAATCATTAAAAGCTTTCACACTGGTGAAAGGAACGGCATTAGAGGCCAGGAGTTCTGGGACTATTTCGAGCGATGATGCCCTTGCTGTGCCAAGACGGATCAATTTCATCCTGGATCAGGATGTGTACGATGGAAGAAGTATTGCCATTCCTGCAGGCAGTACAATTGTAGGCACACTTTCATCAGTCAAGCAAAGTGATCATAAACGTGCAGGCAGCATCACGATGTTTTTAGATTATCTCGTGGCACCGGATGGTCAAAAAATTCCATTGCAAAAGGAAGAAATGTATCTTGTAGCATCAGGAAAGGTTCCATACGAAATCCATCCAAATAATAAGATCAAGACCAAGACCGGATCCTCCATCCAAATCAAATACTGATGAAAATTTTACTCCCTCTTGTCTGCATATTCGTCGCCGGATGTACAGTCTCACTTTATAGCCAGGAAGAATTTTCCCTGAAATCCAAAACAAAAGGATTTTCTATAGGCGCACATGCTGCATATCTATCCTACACAGCCTCCAGTCTTCTATTTGAACCTAATACAGGAGTTGGATATGGTGGATATATTCAATATGGTTTTACTCACCAGATAGCTGTTGCCATCAATGTGCAACATTACAAAATGGATCCAAAAACAATAGAACTTTTAAATGCACCTTACCCATATAATGAGATTGACCTGATCGGGAAATATATATTTGGATCGACAAACTCCCAACTGAGACCATTCTTGTCCCTTGGAGAAAATTATGCGAGACAGGTCGAAGAGTTTCTCGGCTCACAACAGGAGGATATAAAAGCCGTATACAGCGGGCTTTCAACATGTGGAGGCGCGGGGATTTATTTCTACTTATCTCCAGAACTGACTGTTGACTTATCCGGATTGTATCACATCGGGTCATTTGGGGTGGTACAAAATGGTGTTTCGTTCAATGATAAGTATGATTATTCTGCTTTCAAGTTTATGGGTGGATTTTCATATCATTTTTAAATTATTAATTTACAGGCTTTGGAAACATTCATTCTGATATACTCAAACTGAAACCCATGAAAAAATTTACAGCCCTTTTATTTTCGTTGATAGCAGGTTTTTTTACAACAATCTCAGCGCAGGAAGTGATCTCCATGCGATCGCAGACCATGGGTATTTCTGTCGGAGCCGCCGGCGGATATCTTTCTTTCAGGGATGATGTAGCACATCCGCTTGGAGCTGAATCGGGACCTGGTTTTGGAGGTCATATTCAATATGGTTTTAGCCACAGATTTTCGGGTGTCTTCGCTGTTCAGAATTATTTTGTCACAGCTAAATCTGAGAATAAAGCAGATAATTCTTATCCATACCTCGAAGCAGATCTTTCTGCCATGTTTAATTTCGGATCTACGAATTCACAATTGCGACCCATGCTTGCTGTTGGAGGCACTTTTACAAAAGTGTCAGAATCTTACTATAATTTTAGTACAGGTGAAATCCAGGATGAGGTGTATAGCGGGATTGGATTTGTAGGTGGTGCGGGGCTGAGTTATTTTATTAAACCTGAATTAAGTGTTGATTTGAATTTCCAGATCCATTCAGGTGCATTTTCCAAAACTTTGGTAGACAGATCACCTATTAATGTGCAGCATAGTTATTACACCTTTAACGGGCTCCTTGGACTTTCATATCACTTCTAATCCTGAATGTCTATGATCAAACTTGAAGATCACCTGCACGGAGCAGGTCCTAAACGTATTCTTTCGCTTGATGGCGGTGGCATTCGTGGCGTGCTGACGCTTGGATTTCTGGAGCGGCTGGAAGAGATGCTGGCAAAAGAAAACAATAATCCGGATTTTAGGCTATGTGATTATTTCGATCTTATTGGTGGGACGAGTACGGGTTCTATTATAGCTACTGCGCTTGCGATAGGGATGAAAGCAAGCGAGATCAAGCATAAATATTTTGAATTGGGAAGCAAGATATTCGGACAAAAAACCGGGTTCTTTCAATATCTATTCAAAGGCGTCAAATATGATAACAAACCGCTTGAAATTGCGCTGAAAAGTTACTTCGGTGATATTAAATTAGGAGACCAGGAAAACATTCATACAGGTCTTTGTATTTTTTCAAAGCGCGCTGAAACATTTAGTACCTGGGCGATTCATAATCATCCGGATGGAAAATTCTATCAGCAAAACAAAGACTGGCCGCTTTGGCAGGTTGTCATGGCCAGTGCTGCTGCACCAACTTACTTCATGCCGATGTTTCTAAAAGATAGTTCAGGAGAAGAAGGCGCATTTATCGATGGAGGAATCAGTATGGTCAATAATCCATCATTCCGTTTGTTCCTCCTCGGCAGTCTTAATTCATATCCTTTCCGCTGGAAAATTGGCAAACGAAATATGCTCCTCGTTTCTTTGGGAACGGGAAGTGCTGATCCAAAGAGCAATTATGAATCATATCAAAAAAACAATTTAATGGAATGGGCCTCCAAGATGCCTGACTTTTTTATGTATGATGCTAATATGTCTAACCAGATGATCATGCAGATCCTTGGTGATTCACCCACTTCTGTCTCTATTGACAGTGAAATGGGAAATCTTCGGGATGACCTTTTTCTTGGATTTCGCGCACTGACTTACCTCCGTTATAATGTGAATCTTGATAAAAATGACCTTGATGAATTAGGAATAGAGCTTACTCCTGAGCAACTCAAAACCATTGGCGAAATGGATAATCCAAAGAACCTGGATATGCTTTCGCTGATCGGAGAAAAGGCTGGTCAGCAATACATACGATCTGAGCATTTTGATGGGTTTGCAAAAGTGAACACTGCGCCTTCTCATGGTGAATATTTTGTTTCCGGAACACCATATGATATTCCTTTTGAATCATTCACAAAAAAAGATATTCCGATAGGTGCCTGCAGGATAGATCATGAATTTGAGATCATGACGATGGAGGGATTGATGAAAGGCAAAGCAGGTGATTATTTAATCAAAGGCGTGAAAGGAGAATATTATGCTTGTGATGCCGAAGTGTTTAGAGAGACTTATGAGAAAAAGTGAGGCGTGAGGAGTGAGATGCGATCTATTAATAGTGTTCAGAAAAATCACCATCTATTTACTAAACATTCGCCTCTAGCGACAGGGTTCATTAATTGCCCCGTGCTTTAGCTCGGGGATAAAATGAACAGCACAATTTTGCCTTTAGCCAGGAGCTGGAACTTATAAGGGTGAGACGTAAATCTTAAATCAAAAATAAATACTAGCCACGAATTGACACGTATTAAATTAGTGTGAATTAGTGCAATTCCTAGCAAAAAAAGCGAAGAAAATAGAACGGGGAGATTCCACTCGTTATGATTTAATGTCGGGAGATTAATATTGGTTTGCGAATACAAACGACTACTGTTTAATGAATTCATGGCTTTCGGAATGAATGCCATTATTATCAGACAATATCATATAATAGATACCGTTCGGAATTTCTTCTAAAGAAAGTGAATACTGATATCCGGCCTGAGGAAAAAAATTTCTTTCTTTTATGATAACCCCGAAATTAGAAACTACACTGATATTAACTGATTCTTTAAATGATCTGGTGGAGAGAAGATATATTTCTTTAGAAGCAGGATTAGGATAAATTTTAAATGCATCGGACTCTGCATCAACTTTTCCTTCCTCTTCTGTGCTGACAAGATTACATCCTGGCACAAGACATCCATCTTTATCAAGATGCAATATCCAAGGCCTTATAATCTTCAGGTCTCTGTCAGAAATCTCACCTGCTGCTATAATTGAACCAAATGGTGTCGTTTTAATATCCACCAGGCTTGTCCAAACTACTCTGTATGCATCCCAATCAAGTGGAATGTAATGTTTCATCCACATACTGTCACCTTTAAGACTGGCCTTAAACAAGACCCCACTGTCTGGAAATTTTGTAACGCTGTAATTACCAAAAGCAGCGGTAGTAATATATCCGTCTTCTACTTCGGTCGTGGAGTACACATCATAATAGGGTTCAATTGAGGCTGGTACATCATAAAATCTCGTTTCCCATAAAAGACTATCAAAATCAGGTGAAACAGAAAAAATATAAGGTCTGTTTATTGCGCAAAACATGCAGGAATCCGGATAGAAAACGGAATTATCACCTTCTAAGATCCAGTCTCCCTTATTATTTCTAAGCACACAATTTGAAAACGCAAGATTATTTGATATAGGAATACTTGTGGGAGCAATTTTATATTTTGTGAGATTACCCAAACTATCTATTTTAAAATATACAAACCAATAATTAAAATCTGGCATTCCAGCATTAAATTCCTGGATCGCAACCACTTCAAACCCATGGTTAACAGTCTTACCCCAATACTTAGGAAATTGAATCTTAACCTTACTTTTAACTTCTATTAAATTCAATTCATTAAACAATGTATCAAAATTTGAAATGAATATTTTTATTGAATCACCCAAATCGACATAAGTGCAAAGGGTAATTGTGTCGTTGCTATATGAAATTGATTGCTGTCCATTTAATTCTTCCGGATAAATACTATTTGGTAATAATTTTGATTTTATAATTTTACCTGTCAGAATGTTTAGCTCAAAAATATAAGGTGTGTAGTAAGGGGTTCCAAATACCCTTCTTGCATAGATGTAATAAATGTTCTTATCCTTTTGTGCATACAATATTTGATCAGGACTGAATGGTTTTTCGTAAGTAGAATCAATAAGTGGCGAAAGAAAAGTAAGATCTCCTTCATAATTAAATTCTCCAAGCCATGGTTTAACATTCGAGCCAGGACCTGTAGTATCAAAACGATGTCCTATTATGTGGAAGGTACTATCATTTAAAATAATTGCCCGACATACACCTTGCATATCATTTCCTCCTACGTCGGGTTGAATGTTAAAAAAAGACTGCCCATGAAGATTCAGACAACATGATAACACGCTGAGAATGATGAATGAAATTTTCATGGACAATCTTTTCATAATTATTAATTGCTACTGAAAAATAATTTTATGCGTTTCGATTTTTCGTCCTTCTCCTGAAACAACACGAAGAAAATAAACCCCAGCATCCAGGTCACCAAAACATACTTCTTCACCACTTGAACCAACCATTGAATCTCTCAATCTACCCTGCAAGTCAAATATTTCTATTTGTAAAGATTCTTCGCTTTCGATTATCTTTTTAATGGTAAAACAATCTTTTGCGGGATTTGGATAAATGGTAAATTCAGGTTTCGAAGATAAAAAAGAAGAATTATTATCTTTTTTTGAGGATCTGGGTATCAAGCCGGCTTCTTCAACAGGCCAATAGAGATCCAGACCATATGTTAAATTAAGGAAATCTCTCAAAATATTCGTATAGTTTCCATACGAACCGGCAGCATAATCTAACAATGTGTCCAATTGCAATTCAGGTAGTGAATCAACTACAATATCTCTACCCGCTATTCCAGCAATATAATTAACTGCGTTTAGAAAAACCTCAGCATCATCATCAGAAGTACCATACAAAATTGAGTCGATTCCCTCATAATCACGGGCATACCAAAAGGCCATAACTTCTGAGACATCTTTAAGGTCAGGATTTGATCTTCCCAGCCAAGTGTTTTCAATAGATTCATCACTGGACTCAATATTTGATAATACACTTCGTACCACGTCGGATTCTTGCATATCTATCTCATTAATTTGCTCTAAAATAAGCAACTGATCAGTTGGGGAGGCTGTGGAATAATCCGCTTCGAGACTTGCTTTGTCAGAATCAAGGGCATTCCATTTCGTATTTTGATCTGTATAATTATACATCAACTCCTCAAAAGATGAGTTGTACACCGGATTTGTAATAGGATAAAGACCATACGAGCAACCAGCTGCATTTTGTGCGTTCGCTCCAGTAAATAAATACTCATAAGAAAAATTTTCTTGTGCGTTGGGAACATAATGATAGTTTTTTATAGCATCCTCACTAAAGAATATGGGCAAATCTTCATCATCTAGATGTCTATTGCCAGAGGAAGATTTATCTTGTCCCCAACTCAATGGCATGTCAACAAGAGCCTCACCAACCACAGCATAATCACCTTCCATATCTTCCCAAGTATTACACAAAGAATAGCTTTTCTGATTATTACCGTAAAAATCAAACGCTTGCATATCAAGTAAATTCTCGCTGAAATAACATGATTCAGTTGGCGATTGGAGCGTAATTATACCCCTTGGCTGATTACCAAAAATCAAACCCTTCAGGAAATGATTAGATGTCCAGCTGGAATAACTCAGTCCCTCGGTATTTATATTGCCTTCAAGCCAATTTCCTCGCACAATAGCATATTGAGTTGTGCTGTGGATTGAGACCTGAGTGTTTCTAATAGAACTATGATCCATATACAGCCCTCGTGGAGAACAATTGTTATATATGTCAGCCGCTTTGAAAACACCCACATTAAAACTGTCAATTACGGTTCCATTCAAAATGGACAATTTTCCCCTACCTGATTTTATTGCTGTTAAGTCTGTTAGAGATGATACAACATTAGGATTTGAAATCTTACAATTATTTATCATTAGTGAAGCACCATCTACTAATATCTGTGTTTTAGATAAGGGGTCTGATGAAAGATCTATTAAACCAATCGCAAACCTGCTGTCAATTAGATCTACTTCGGGATAAGGATTATAAATTGAAAATCCACATAAACTCGTACCATTTGTATAGCTTCCACCCGTCGAAATTCCTTCACCTGTTGCATAATTTAATGGCCAGAAATCTCTTACAGAGAGGACATTCATATTATGTTGAAAATCAACATCAATCATTTCAATCTTCCCAAATCCTTTTAGCCCCTTAATTCCGTTTTTGGAATATTCCACCGTTGAATGTTTTATCACTAATCCTCCTAAAGTGATGTAGTTTCCTTCACTCAACACAGTCGCACCCTGACCTTCAATGTATATTCCATCCCATAGTCTTTCGAAAAAAAGATTGGGACATGTACCATTTGGCACATCATTTAAAGCTCTGGTTATAGTACAATTATCAATTGTTAAATGCCCAGTAGGGGTAATAATAATCTTCTGGCCCGGGCACATGTATTTAGTTTTGTCCTCCCAGACTGTAATTGTACTAATGATGATGTCAGGAGAATCACATTCTGCTAGCTCTATGAGATAAGGATCTTCACCGCAATCTAATAATACCTCATGGTGATCAGCTAAAAATCTTTCATGTATTTTCCCAAATTGACATGGGGTAAATTCCGTTCTACAATGCTGATAATATGACATGAAATTATGTATCGGTATATTCCATGGTGTTGTCATATCATAACAGTCATCATAAATAGAAGGAAGTAAATCTTCACTTTGAGTACACGTATTTAAATCTACCCACAATGTACCATCAGGAGAACTGTCACTATTGAGATCAAGCAGATATGGATCAATTCCTGTGTCGCAGATTTGATCTCCAAATTCCTGACAAAGTGGTACACTATTTGATAAATCTACCGCCGCAGGATCTTTGCACAGACCTGTTATTGAGGCATTAAATGTATGATCCAAGCCCAATGTATGGCCAACTTCATGAATTAAAGCAGGAAAGTCATCTATGGGCAATACAGCGTGTTTACCAGTGAATGATCCAAAATAAGTATTGTTAGGTGAACTTTGTAAAAAATATAGATTGATAGAATTAGGGTCATAATCAACCTCTGGGTCATTGCTACCAATCAGATCTGAGATATCCGTATTCATGTCGATTTGAGTCGTCAAATCACCTCTGTGAATACAATTGTAATCGAATGTTAAATGGATCTTTCCGGCACTTAGTGTTTCATTTATTCTGTTTAATAAATCAAAGCAGAATGCATCCCCAGGTGCTTGTGAAGGTTTACTTGTATTATTTAGAAAGTGGAATTTTACCCTTACACATATCGGTTCATAAGATTCCAAAGTGCAATCGGGATAAGGAATTTGTTCTTCCATTTCCTCACTGATTGGAATAACAGTGGCACATTCGAAAGTTTGTGCCGAAAGTCTAATACCTACTACCATTGAAAAAAATAAGGCAATAGCAGTTATAAACTTAACTTTAAGAAGAAAAC
>JBDUDG010000074.1:0-10784 GCA_040003045.1 Saprospiraceae bacterium
CATGTTCCAAACAACTTCTGGTAACATCCGGAATGCCACCACGACTTGTAAATCTGCTTTTAAATCCGCCAGCTCGTTTAAAAATGCTTTTGATTTTAAATTAATTGGCTGAAACACTTTTATTCCATGAGTCTGTGCAAAAGACTTGACAGGGGAAATCATCATTTCCTTCAGGCCACGCCCCCCGGGCTTATCCGGAGATGTGATTACGGCAGCAATGAAATACCCTGCATCCAATAGAATCTCAAGAGATGGAACTGCGAAGGACGGAGTCCCCATAAAGATTATCCTCAGGTTTCTATTGATCATCTGGTATAAATGTAAACACTAGATTGAATTACCGGTTCGTTAAAGGGATTCTAAGGTCATCAAGGACAAAAAAGAGGACGTTCTGTGCTACACTGAAAGCTTTGACTTTTAATGACATACCTTTACGGACTAGCTCATAATATTGAATAAAAAATGAATTCGCGGGAATATCTATATGCTCTGCCTTCCAAAGTTTCTCCTGTTGCCATCGAAGGCCTGGAAACTATTTTTCATTTTGATCTTGAAGGCGAAGGTGGTGGCCAGTTTACAGTTCAAGTTGCCAATGGGAAAGTTACAGTGGTTGATGGTTTGAATGGACAGCCTAATTGCGTGGTTCGTTCCAATGAAGAAACTTTTCACAAACTTGTATCCGGTGATTTGAATCCTATGATGGCTGTACTGACCGGGAAAGTAAAGATCAGCAATCAGGGGGAGATGCTCAGGTATGCCAAGATTTTCGGACTGATGTAAATATGAATATCGAATCATTTCGAAAATACTGTATGTCTCTGCAGGGTGTTGAAGAGACGCTTCCATTCGGACCAGATACACTTGTCTATAAAGTTTATGGTAAAGTGTTTGCATTGACAGGTCTTGATGAAGAGGAATTCAGTGTCAATCTGAAATGTGATCCCGATCGTGCACTGGACTTAAGGGATGAATACCCGGATATGATTATTCCCGGATGGCATATGAATAAAAAGCACTGGAACACTGTCTATTTTGAAGCAGGGATTCCGGAAAAAATTCTAAAGGAACTGATTGACCATTCTTACCGGTTAGTGATAAATGGTTTGCCCGCATCGGTCAAAAAATTATTTATAAATTAATTGTGATGCACCAAATGAAAGAATGAGGCAATAAATAATTCCTCTTCTCTTTTTACAAAATGACCATCATCACCTTTTCAAATCTGAGAAAATTTAGCTTAACCGAACTCTTTTTCAATAAATTATTTTTTTACTTCTCAATGGAAAAAAAGCACCTGATTGTTGGACATGGATTAGCAGGTTGTGTATTGGCACTTACATTTTACAGACAGGGAATTCCATTTCACATCGTGGGATATACACAACCGGGAGAAGCTTCTATGATGTCTTCAGGATTAATAAATCCGGTCACTGGCAGGAGATATGTAAAAGCGTGGATGATAGATGAACTCATTGAAAAGTCTCTCGATTTTTATAAATGGTCAGAAGAACTTTTTGGTGAAAAATATTTTTTCCCTGTTGACATCATTCGTTTTTTATCCAATCACGAAGCTATTGCTGCGTGGAAAAAACGTTCAGACGATCCTGACTACGTTGATTACATTTCAATGAAAAGAATGGAGCAGATTGAAAAGCTCCAACGGCCATATGGTATTGTAACGGGAGGATACAGATTGAACGCGCCAGGTTGGCTTACTGCAACAAGAAATTTTTTAGTGGAAAAAGGATTTCTTTCCATACTTAATGAACCTATGAGGAAAGCCGTTGTTGAGAATGGTTCTGTCATACATGCTAATGGGGCGTTAGATAGCTCCATTTCAAAAGGACTCATTCCAAACAAAGGAGAGGTATTGATTGTGAAAATGCCTGGTTGGGCCATGCCTGGCATTATTAAAGAAAAAGTGTATTTCATTCCATTGGAAGAAAGGAATATGTATTGGATTGGAAGTCACTATTTACCATGGCCTGATCATGCACGACCAACAGAAGAAGGAAAGCAAATGATACTGGATGAGATTTCTGAAGTGTATTCCGGTGAGGTGGAGATCATTGAGCATCTTGCAGGGTATAGACCAACAGTTGATGACAGAAGGCCACTAATAGGGCCTTACCCTGGTCATGATGGAGAATATATTTTCAATGGGATGGGAACTAAGGGTACAAGTCTGGCCCCTTATTGGGCAGAACAACTTGTTGCTCATCTTGAAGATGACGCTTGTCTACCTTTTCTTGTTCAACCTGCGAGATACAATAAGGCAAGTGGTTAATAAATCGTTAATTTGAAAATACCGTCTGTAATTTTCAATCAAAGAGCATCATATCCTGAGTAAAATAATTCCATTAGAAATTTAATATTCTCTCTGATCTGATTCTTATCCCTATCAAATTGACAAATAAAAAGAAAAGACAGAATCAACGTAATGCAACTATATGAAACAAATCCTTTATCTGTCATTTGCCATCTGGATCAGTATATCCATGTCCTGCAAAACAAAGCCAGCTCCTGTTACAACTCAAACAACTGTTGATCCGGTGATGATACAAAATTCATGGAAGACCATTGATTCTTTAGAGCAGAAAGGACTCATCTCTTCTGCAATAAAAGAAGTTCAAAAGATCAAGAAATCTGCTTTCGAGGGAAATGATTCCGGTCAGCTAATTAAAGCGATAGTGTATGAAAACCGTTATCTGCTTCAACTTGAAGAAGATTCTGATATTAAAGCGCTGGCCCGCACTGAGAGCGAGGTTAATTCATATCCGGAACCTGCAAGGTCAGTTCTTCATTCTTTTGCTTCACAATGGTATTCGCAATATCTCCAGTCACATCTTTGGGAATTGAGGAACAGGACTGAATTTGGAGGTGCGCCAGGACCTGATATACGGACTTGGGGCATAAGACATTTTCTGGAGAAAATCCAATCGCATTATGAGCAGTCGGTCTTATGGGAAGGCTTAAGAAAGGCTAAAGTGGAAGATTATGAAATTCTGCTCACTGAAAAACAAAATACAGATGAGCTGAGACCTACTTTATACGATATTCTGATGCACCGTGCCCTGGATTATTATTCCGGAGCAGAGTCATTTCTCACAAAGCCGGTGTATGATTTCGTCCTGACAGATCCGCTTGCTTTTGGTTCAGCCAGAGCTTTTATCGGCCATGCTTTCCCATCCGCAGATAGTTTCTCAAACACCTGGAAAGCTCTTCAATGGTATCAGCAATTATTAGCTTTTCGACTCAATGATGAACAGCACGAAGCGGCGCTGGTCGATGCAGATTTGAAAAGACTCCGTTTTGTTTATGACAATATCGTCATTGATGGAAAGGATTCACTTTATGTTAAGTCGCTTGATGATCTTGGAAAAAGTCATGCGGGAAATCCCGAGTCTGCATTAGTGGATTATTACAGGGCTCAACTTTTAATGCAACAGGCAGGTGAATGGGATGCGAATAAATCCTCATCTCACCGATACGGTTATAATGAAGCGATAAAAATATGCAAGACTGCTATTAATAATTATCCTGACGCATATGGTAGCCAGCTTTGCAAACAATTGATCGCGCAAACTGAAACGAAAGCATTATCAGCTGCAGTAGAATCAATAAATCTTCCTGGAGAGGAGTTGCTTGCACAAATTGAATACCGGAATCTATCCTCTATTCATCTGAAAATGGTCAGGCTGCCTGACGTACCAAGGAAATGGCGTGGTGATAGCTGGGATAGTGAGGAAATATTGCGCAGACTGAATCAACTTTCTGCTTTGAAAACCTGGGAACAATCTATTGATGACGGACAGGATCACCAACCGCATTCAACAGAAGTGGCATTGCCTGCAATGAAAGTTGGTCACTATGCTTTGCTTGTATCGGATGAAGATAATTTCGACATTAAGCTGTCTACCACCGGAGCCATCATGTTCACAGTATCTGAATTAGGTTATTGGTACATAGATGATCGTGATAATTCACAGGTGGTTGCTGTTGTCAACCGAAAGACAGGTTTGCCATTACAAGGAGCTAAAGCAGAGTTTTATACCTATCAATTCAATAATGGACGCCAAAAACAGGAAGAAGTAAAAACAGGAGAGGCGATTAGCAATGCGGAGGGCTGGGTAATAATCCCTAAGAAAAATGATCAGAACATTTCCATTCGCTTAACTAAAGATGATGATGAATTGTATGAAGAAGATTCTTACTACATCTACCAGAGTGGTGGTGAGAATACTTCAGATCCGACAACACTCTTTTTTAGTGACAGAGCAATTTATAGACCGGGGCAAAAGATATTTTTCAAAGGTTACGCTCTGAATTTTGATAAATATCGGGTTCCTTCTATTGCTCCAAATAAAAATGTTGAAGTAATCCTCTATGATGTGAATGGCCAGAAACAATCCATACAGAGTTTTACATCTAATGAATACGGGACCTTCTCAGGTCATTTTGATTTACCACAAGGAATACTCAGTGGTCAGATGTCTATTTCATCAAGCTATGGTTCCAGTCGGCATTATTTTCAGGTTGAAGAATACAAGCGGCCGAAATTTGAGGTAAAATTTGATACCCTCAAAGAAAGTGTACGCTTAAATGAGGATGTATTGATTAAGGGATTCGCTAAAGATTATGCAGGAAGTACAGTATCTGGAGCAGAGGTCCGTTATCGTGTAGAACGAGTTGCCTACAGGCCTTGGTGGTACGGTTACTGGAAAGGATATTGGCCAGTGCAGGAGGATAGACAGGTTTTGACGGTTGGTTCTGTTACAACAGAAAATAATGGAAGCTTCGTGGTCAAGTTTCTTGCAAAGAGTAAAGCAGGCAGCGATCCAAATCTTATGTATCGTTTTGAGACAACTGTTTTTGTAACGGACATCACAGGTGAAAGTCATGAATCCACCAAAACGATCTCCCTCAATAAACAGGGTTATGAAGTCAATATTAATATAGACCAACGAACTCCCAAATATCAGCTGAATAAAATCGGGGTTAGTGCTCTTAACAGTGATGGAGCAAGCGTAAAAGTGAGTGGTGAAGTAGAAGCAACACTGATCAAGGGTACTACTCAGAATAAACGGGACCGGTTATGGACTGCTCCTGATATCCTGACAATTCCATCGAATGATTATAGTAATCGATTCAAAAATTATTTCATTCCTGGCAAGGAACAAATGGCTGAATGGGAAACAGATCATGTGACCGGTAAAAAGAATTTCACGATCAATGGAATTGATACAATTGATATTTCTTCTTTGTTCCTGGCACCCGGATATTATAAACTATCATGGACATGGAAAGATGCCGCAGGAAAAGTACTCCCCATCACACAATACGTTATGGTCTACGAATTGGATAAAGATCTGCCAGGTCAAGAAGTGATCCAGATAGCCTGGAATGACAAATCATATCAACCAAATGAGGTGGCAGAAATTAATATGCTGACCGGACTGAGTTCTCCTCCCAAAACCATTCGGATTATCGAGCGGAGAAAAATAAAATCAACAAGGAATGTATTTGTATTGCCTACCTATCATGATCGCAACATCACCATCACCGAAGATGATCGGGGTGGAGTATATATGCATTACCTCACTGTGTACAATAATCGTTTTATTCAGTCACAGCATGTGATTAAAGTGCCATGGACTAATAAAGATCTTTCTGTGAAATTGAAAACATGGAGAGATAAAATGGAACCGGGCGATGAAGAAACATGGACCATGACAGTGAACGGTTCTAAACATGAGTCGGTCATGGCAGAAACGTTATTGAGTATGTATGATGCATCCCTTGACGCTTTCATTCCTCATCAATGGCAGATGAGTCTTTATCCATCTATCAATTCGAATATTTTTGTCAAGGGATCAATTGCAAAGTTGGCGCAATATTGGGGACTTACTGATCACTGGAGCCAAAATTACAGTGATGTTCCATGGAGACAATACAGGGATTTGAATTCTTATGGTTATTATCCGGAAGGTGGCAGATATTATCCTAGGAGATATAGGGGAGAAAGAGATATGATGGCTGATGGAGTGCTTTCGATGGAAGCTGCGCCTCAGGATGCACCATCTGCTTCGACCAAAAAAGCCTCTGGTGGAAAAGATGTTGCCAACCAGACTGAGGAAATCCCGAAAGAGGAAACAAATCAAACGCAGACTCCACCACCTTTACGTTCAGCACTTGATGAAACAGTTTTCTTTTATCCGTCTATTACCACTGATGCAAATGGAAATCTCAGCTTCTCATTCAAAATGAAGGAGGGTTTAACCAGGTGGAAATTCCAGGCATTAGCGCATACTAAAGATCTTGCATTTGGACTTACGCAACAGGAAGTAGTCACGCAAAAGCAACTAATGGTCTTTCCAAATCCTCCGCGTTTTTTCCGAGAAGGGGATACGATTTCTTTTCAAATGAAAGCCACCAATCTGACAAGTCAATTACAAACCGGATCTGCTCAATTAAAAATCGTGGATGCAATAACGGATGAAGATGTTTCCGGACAGTGGAAAATTGGAAATGTCACACAGAACCTAAAAATTGGTGCTGGGGTTTCGTCAGGAGTTTCATGGACACTTCAGGTTCCCAAAACATGGACCAGACCTGTAAAATACCAGGTATCTGCTTCTGCCGGAAGTTATACTGATGGAGAAGAAGCTATGCTGCCAGTTGTAACAAACAGGATTCTTGTGACAGAGACCTTACCTCTTCCAATAAAATCTAAAGAGACAAGGACATTTGTATTCAAGTCAATGCAGGCCAATACGTCCAAAACGCTGACTAATCATCAATTTGTAGTGGAGATGACAACTTCACCTGCATGGTATGCTGTGCAGGCATTGCCTTACCTTATGGAATATCCCCATGAATGTGCAGAGCAGATTTTTAGCAGACTATATGCTAATTCCCTGGGATACCAGATCGTCAATAAGTATCCGGCGATAAAACGTGTATACGACGGATGGAGAAATACAAATTCCGATGCTCTACTCAGCAACCTTGAAAAAAATCAGGACCTGAAATCTGCCATGTTGGAAGAAACTCCTTGGGTGCGTGATGCAATGGGAGAGACCACTCAAAAGAAAGACATTGCGCTTTTGTTCGAAACAAATAAATTGAGAAATGAATCCCAACAAGCGTTAATAAAACTAAGACAAATGCAAATGTCAAACGGGGCATTCCCGTGGTTTCCGGAAGGACGTGACAATTGGTATATCACACAATACATCGTTGAAGGATTTGGACATCTTAAAAAGATGGAAGTTTCAATCCCTGGTGGAGATGCACAGGATATCATCCAGAAAGCAGTTCCCTACATCGATGCCAAAATGATAGAATGGTATGATGATTTGAAACGTTTGGAAAAGGAAGGCAAAATCAAAATGGACGATCACCAGATAGGTTCGATGCAGGTGCATTATCTATATACACGTTCATTTTTTCCTGAAATAAACCATGTAGCAAAGCTGGATGAAATCATGAATTATGTAAAAAGTCAATCTGAAAAATACTGGATTCAACATGGAATCTACGAACAGGGTTTGATTGCACTAGGTTTGTATAGATCGCAGCCCAATAATACTTTGTCAAAAGAAATTCTTGCCTCCCTTCGTGAAAGAACTATCACGGATGATGAGTTGGGGAGATACTGGAAAATCACACCCGGATATTTTTGGTATGAAGCCCCTGTTGAATTACAATCACTCATGATCGAACTTTTCCAGGACATGAAAGTCCCACAAGCAGAAGTTGATGAATTGAGAGTGTGGCTACTAAAGCAAAAACAAACTACGCAATGGAAATCCACAAAAGCCACCGCAGCTGCAATCTATGCACTGTTGATCCATCCTGATGCATGGCTTGAATCTACAGGAATTGTTGAAGTAAAACTTGGAAATGAACAAGTGATAGGTCAATCCACGGCAGTTGAACCAGGTACAGGGTATGTGAAGAAATCATGGACAGGTGATAAAATCAAGGATGACTGGTCTACAATCAATGTAAGTAATCCGAATAATCATATTGCATGGGGTGCAGCTTATTGGCAGTATTGGGAAGACCTCGATAATGTTAAAAACCAGGTTGACAATAATCCTTTAAAAATATCCAGACAACTATTAATCTCTAAAGATGGTGATCGTGGATCAGTCACAACTTTGGCACCAAGCAGAGCTTTGAAAGTTGGAGATAAATTGATTGTAAGATTAATACTCGAAACTGACAGAGCAATGGAATTCGTTCATTTGAAAGATTTGAGGGCATCCGGATTTGAACCCATGGATGTGATCAGTGGCTATCACTGGTCAGATGGATTGGGATATTATCAAAGCACAAAGGATCTGGCTACTCACTTTTTCATTGAATTTCTACCTCGAGGGAAATTTGTAATCGAGTACCCTGTGACAGTGGCGCAAGCTGGTTCCTACAGTGAAGGTCTTGCAACACTCCAGTGCATGTATGCTCCGGAATTTGCAAGCCATAGCGAAGGAAGCAGGGTTCATGCCACGCAGAAGTAATAAATAAGTCTGGAGATCAGGCATGTCGGATCACTGGTCTTTATGTATAAATCGTTGGTCTGATTTTGAGGGCTTCGTGTCTTGTATCGGCTTGCCTCTCTGTCTTTATGGATTTTTTCGGGGATAAATGCTGTTTCATGTATATTGTCTGTGATTTATCTACTTATCACGCGATCTTTTTAACCAGGAAACTGAAAGACCATGTCTGAAAAAACTGAAAGAGAAAAACATGCCGACACTATCATCAAAAACCATATTATTTGGTCGATGGGAGCTGGACTGATCCCTGTTCCTATTGTTGATTTTTTTGCAGTAGGAGGCATACAACTTGACATGATCAGGCAACTGTGCAAATTGTATGAACAAAATTTTGAAGAATCACAGGGTAAAGCAATCATTACATCTCTGACCGGTTCAGGACTAGCAAGAATGGGCGCCAAAGCAATGATCAAATTTATTCCCGGCATTGGTTCTGTGATAGGTGGATTGACCATGTCAGTCCTCGCCGGAGCTTCTTCATACGCACTTGGTGAGGTCTTCAAAAAACATTTCGATACAGGAGGCACCTTTCTTGATTTCGATGTCAAGCGATTGAAGAAGATGTATGATGAAAAATTTGAAAAAGGAAAAAAAGTGGCGGAGCAGGTTGCCAAAGAGCATGAGACCAAACGGAAAGCAGCCGAAGAAACCATCACCAATAAATCTTCCGGCAAGTTGGTAGACAAACTCAGGGAATTGGCGGAATTAAAAAAAGAAGGTCTTATCACAGAGGATGAATATAGCTCGATGAAGAAAAAACTGATAGGTGAATAATTATGAATTGCCAAAAGACCAGGCGCCAAAATTTAACGTTATGTTGTGATTTAAATGTTTTTCGGAAAGCAATGAGAATTCCAGAGTCTTTAACTTTGAGGGTTCTGATCCCGGCCTTTAGAAAACATAAAAACAGCGTAAACATGAGATTTTTATTTATCCTTGGTTGTTTCATATCTTCTTTTTTTCCTGCATCACATTTATTTGCTGCTAGTACAAATGTTGGTTACAAAATTGAAGTAGAGCTCCAGCATTATGCCGGAGATTCTTTGTTCCTAGGCTATTATTTTGGAAAAGCCCAATATCTCAAGGATACCGCCATTCTAAATAAAGGAAAATTTGTTTTCGAAGGTGAAGGCAAATTGGAACCGGGTGTATATCTTCTTGTAATTCCCCCTGATAATAAATTTATCCATGTACTTGTCTCAGACACTGAGCAAAAATTTTCCATGTCTGTTGATCTTGAGAAAATAGTCCCCTCGGCGAAATTCAAGGGGAGCGATGAAAACGAAATTTATTATTCCTATTTAAAAGATCTTGAAAAGCGACATCCCATAGCAGATTCTCTTCGCAAACAAATGGCGATAGATTCTCTTCACAAAGCAGATTACCAGGTGAAGCTTGATAAACTTGATGCAGAGGTCATGAAAATCCAGGATGATATCAGAACGAAATATCCTGCTTCAATTACTGCAATGTTAGTATGGGCTAACAGAGAAGTGATCATTCCAAAATATGAGGGTCTTTCTGATGTTGACAAAAAACAAAAGCAGTACGAGTTTTATAAAGCACATTTTTTTGATCACTTTGATCTGAAGGATCCACGTGCTATGCGGTCCGGACTCATACATCAGAAGGTAGATTATTATTTAGAAAAACTAACCTACCAGATACCCGATAGCCAGATGGTGTCCATGGATTATTTGCTACAAAGCATGATGGGCAATAAGGAAGCTTTTCAATATTACCTTGTGGATTTCCTGAATGAAGTGGTCAAATCAAAACGCATGGGCATGGATGCTGCATATGTCCATCTGGTGGATAACTATTATGCAAAGGGAATTGCGGATTGGATTGACAGAGATCAACTGGATAAACTACTTGCACAGGCAGATGTATTGCGACCGATCCTTATTGGTAAAATAGCTCCGGACTTGACTTTGTACAAAGAATCAGGTGAGCCCATAAGCCTGCACTCCATTAAAGCAAATTTTACTGTCTTATTTTTTTGGGATCCCGAATGCGGACATTGCAAAAAAGCAATTCCGTTCATCATCGATTTTTATAAGGAATTCAAAGACAAAGGTGTAGAAGTAGTGGCTGTTTGCACTAAAACCGGAACCGATGTTTCTTCTTGTTGGAAAGCTATTAAGGATCGCGGAATGGATATATGGATCAATACCTGTGATCAATACATGCAGAGCCATTACAAGACCATCTATGATG
>JBDUDG010000402.1:0-3193 GCA_040003045.1 Saprospiraceae bacterium
CACAAAGGGTCGTCTTTCCCGAACCAATATTACCCTCGATGCAGATATATTTATAGGGAGTCTTCCTGCTCATCAGCATTGAATATATAGACTTCTCCAGTATCCCTGCTCTCCAGGTAAATTTCTTCAATAGTAGATTGAAAAATCGGATGCACTATTTGGCTGGCTATTTCCATCAGTGGGATCAATGCAAAATTTCGTTCATGGAAATGAGGATGAGGTATGGTCAGTATTTCTTCTTCAATCACAACAGTCCCATTCAGCAGGATGTCAATATCCATATGCCTGGCATGCCATTTTTCTCCGGCAACTCTTCCCACTTCCATTTCTATTTGTTTAATCGTGTTAAGAACGTCCCTGGGTCCTTCATTTGTAGATATGGCTATGACCTGGTTAAGGAACCAGGGTTGATTTTGGACTCCCCAGGGTTCAGTTTTATAAACAGAGCTTTCTTTCTGTATGTGCCCCAGACGTTCGGAGATCAGCGATTTAGCCAGGTTAAGCTGGGCTAAACGGTCACCAAGATTGCTGCCGAGCGAGAGATGGTAGGTGGATGAAGACATGTAGGTTAGGCGTGCCGAAAGGTAAAAAATGATTTGCTGAGAAGGGGATTATGTTTTTCTCGATCTCAAACGCCATGACATCGGATAGTGATTTTTCCAGCCTTGTGATGTTAATTTCAACCATCCAAGATTAGTATTTTCAAAACCTGCCACATGCCAGCCATTTTCTTTGGTAGTAGAAATGAAAGTTGTGGATCTTTCGAGGTAATTAAGCGCTTCATCAAGGGTGAGCTCTATTTTTTTAAAGTCACTGTGTTGATGATTTGACATCGATAAGAAGTGTGAGGGTATTATATCCTTTCCTTTGATTTGACCTGCCTGGGCTATGATCTCCATTTTAGAGATATTCCGAATTACCTCATTTGCTTTTTCTTCTGCTTCTGCTGTGATATATGAAGTCTCTTCATTGTTTTTTCTTACTCTAAAGGAAAAAGGATTCTCAAGAATACTTTCAAATTCCGTTGGTACTTGAGAAAATTCTTTCCCCTGTTTTTTGTTTTCTGCATTCGAATGATAATGATCTGCATTATTTTTTAGAACTGCGATGAATAAACCTTCACCTTTCACTCTATGGGGATACATCTGGTAGCCAAAAGCATTATGATGATCAAGTTCACTGATGCCCCAGGTTTCCGGAAAGGATAATTTTATAGATTCCAATCCATGCTTATCAGATATGTATTTAATGTTGTAAATGTTTTCGTCATTGCTATATGAGCAGGTACTGTAAATAAGATATCCTTCGGGTTTCAAAGCTGGAAGTACATCGCTGACAATTTGTTTTTGTAAAAGCGAGCATGAATCCACAAATCCGCGCGTCCACTGATGAATTGCTTCAGTTTCTTTTCGCATCATTCCTTCACCTGAACATGGGGCATCAATCAATATGATATCAGCCAATGATTTATTAAATTGTATGGGTTGCTGGCCTGTCAGAAAAGTATTGACATATCCACCTTTGACTAAATTTTCCCAAAGAATGGTTTTCCGTTGTGGGATAACTTCATTAGCAATCAGTACATCCGCAGCATTGAGATGACTTGCCAGTATTCCGGTTTTTCCTCCGGGAGCAGCACATAGATCCAGCCATATCCGGGGAGTATCATTCAGCATTAATTGCTTTAAAACATCATCCAAAATCATAGATGAAGCTTCCTGCACATAATATGCACCTCCATGCCAGTGTGGATCGAGTTGAAACCTGGGACGCCCATCAAGGTATGCTCCTTTTTCACACCATGGAATTTGTCTGGTGTTTTGAAATGATGACCTTCCTTTTTTATGATTGAATCGGATACTGGTAGGCGAGGGTTGAAGCAGAGAATTAAAAAAGGATTCAGCCTCCGCCCCAAGTTGAAGGTTCATCCTGTCTATAAAATCTTTTGGTAGTGCATCCATTTTCTTCACTCTACACTTTTCACTTTTCACTCGGTTGCTGCGCTGAAGCACAAGGATGAGTTCAGCAGGCGTTGCACTGAGCTTATCGAATGTGTCGAAGCATCACTCTTCACTTTTCACTCTTCACTGTTTTCCTTCATTCCGTATAAGATTCCTCCCTTCGCAAACATCTGATCAACTTTCCTACTGACTGCGGGATCAGATTCAAGGACAGGGGCATGATGTGGTTTTATACGTGCATCAATAATGAGTGGTGATTTGCACAACCAATGTTTATCAAGGATTTTTGCATCTACACCATATATATCTTTTGCCGGATTTGATCGGGTAAATGTTGCCCATAAGAAATTATTAAAAGACGAACTCAACCAATCGCAATCCTCAGTTAAGATCCATAAAGGCGTCGATTCAAGATCATGGACGGACAGAGCATGGCATAAGGTTTCAATTTCTTTTGCTGCATTCTCCTGGTCTGAAAAAGGCCGGAATGAAACCGCTATCACGCCGGGCATGACCAGTTTAATTTTTTTGCACGAATCATGCAATGTTAGATCTGTTGGAATCTCTGTTGACAATTTTCTTCTCACCGGTCCACGTGCTGCAATGACAAGCTTTGATCCGGTGTTCCATCCATCACCGCTATAGTCGAGCGTGTCAATAGTAGTTCGTGTTTGAAAATGTAGATCACGACTCAAATCTATTCTGCTCAATACATGTTGAAAAAATGCAGATATGCGATGAGTTGACAATTTAGGATCATCCTCTTCGCATGCTATGATAAGATATTTAGAAAGAGATGTCTGTCCTTTTCCTAAAAGATGATTAGCAATAGTTAGTAATTCCTCCGGAACTGACTCACGAAACGGCATATACCGTTCACGACCAATTGCAAGAAGTAATGGATGCACGCCCGCCGCATCAACCGCATGTATTTCTTTTAAACCCGGAAACTCAGCAGGCGCAAGAGGTGCAACCAGTTGATGTATTAACCAACCAAAATTACTGTCTTCCTGTGGCGGTCTTCCAACTACAGTAAAATGCCAAATCGGATTTTTACGGTAATATATGCTTTTAATTTCCAGAACAGGAAAATCATGCTTCAAACTATAATACCCGAGGTGATCACCAAAAGGCCCTTCAGGTTTTTTGCCGTTAAGGCGAACCAAGCCTGTAATACAAAAATCAGCATCTGCAGAAATGACAAAACCATCCTTCCAGAAATATTTAAACCT
>JBDUDG010000403.1:0-3188 GCA_040003045.1 Saprospiraceae bacterium
CATTATCATGGGATTCCGCATAGAGATTTTTTGATCCAATTGCTTCAGAAATTTATTCCTGAAGTTTATTTGTCGTGTCATCCGCGACGTGTGCCGGATGATGTGGAGACTGTCATCGGTGATACTTTTCTTGATCTGGGTCCTTATGGTGGGGTTCTTTCTGCAATGCGGTTTGATCCGAATAGTGCGTGGCTCGTAGTCGCTTGCGACTTCCCGTTGATGGATGAGGAAACGATTACCCAATTAATGGCTGAACGTGATCCGTCAAAGACTGCTACGTGTTTTCATGATCCTTCGACTGGATTTCCGGAACCATTGCTTACAATTTGGGAACCACGGGCATATCCGATTTTGCTTCACAATCTGAGTCAGGGAATAAGCTGTCTGAGAAAATCTTTGATTAATTCAGATACGAAGAAGCTGAATATTGAAAAGCCTGAAGTTTTGAAAAACGTAAATACACCTGAAGAAATGGAGGAGTTGAAGAAGAAATTTTTAGATGCAAGATGCTAGAAGTTAGACTTGGGGGGCAATCATCTTGAAGATAAATGCCTGCATTGACTGAATTCAAATATCGAATAAATTTCCCCTTTCGTGAAGACATCTTTTCCTGCAGGCAATTCAATGAATGCATCTGTATCTGCCAGATTTGCGAGATCACCTGAACCGTGACCTGCAAATGGAACAGCGATTAATTGACCTGTTTCATTTTGATATAGGCGAACGCTTAGAAAATAAGTCAGGTCTGGTTTGAATGAAACATCTTCGGAAAGAATTGCAATTCTCTGAGCTGATGGTTTTTTTTGAAGAGATAGCGCAATCCAGGGATTTATAAATCGGATGAAGCAAAGAAATGAAGAGACCGGATTACCTGGCACTGCAAACACGGCGCAACCGGATTCATGTTTTCCAAACCAAAAAGGTTTTCCGGGACGCTGTTTTATTTTATAAAAGTATTGTTGTACACCAATGGATTCAAGAGCTTTTGGAATGAAATCATATTTTCCTTCAGACACTCCTCCACTAATCATGAGAATGTCATAAGTGTTGACATAGCCTTTCAATGCATTTCTAATCACATCATAATCATCCTGTAAATGAAAGGTGTCAGCGTGAATATTCATTGCCTGCAAAGCAGATTGCAATTGATACACATTGCTTTTCCTGATTTGGTGAGGTAGCGGAAGTTCATCGAGGTCGATCAGTTCATTGCCAGTTGAGATGATTAAAATTTTTGGTAACCTGCTGACATTGATCAACGATTTCCCAACAGAAGCCAGCACACCTATTTCCGCCGGAGATATAATACAACCTGCTCCAACAAGTAAATCATTTTTCTTTCTATCCTTTCCTTTGCGATGTACATTCTGACCGCGAATGACATTTTCTTTTGTAAGAGTTGCAATATTCCCGTTAATTGAGATCCACTCATATGGAACAATGGTGTCGGCATCAAAAGGAAGAATTGAACCAGTCATGATCTCAATACAATTTTCGTCAGCCATCAATGTAGCCTTTGGCGTTCCTGCTGCTGCCATTGCTGAAATGGTAAATGATCTCTGACCCTTCTCTAAAGCTTCGTAACGAATCGCAATACCATCCATGGAGACACGATCAAAAGGAGGCATATCCTGATCGGCATAAATATTTTCACGAAGGATTCTGCCTGTCGCTTTTGTTATTGGAACCAACTCGCAGCCGAAATCGACACTATGTGAAGAGAGAATATTGAAGGCTTCGTTGACGGAGATCATTCTTTGAAAGTGATTTTATGTATAAAGATAGCCAGAGCATAAGGTAGCTGCATGAGCAAACTCCTTTCAATGGCAAAGGCATATAGCAAAGGGAACGCCGCATGTAGCGGCCGCCATTGTTGGAGTGTTTGCTGAGCTGTAGTGCTTGGGTGAGTAACCGAAAGTTGAAGCATGCTCCAACCACCATTGTACCATTTAATTGGATATTGTTGCGATGTAAAAAGACATAAGAAAATTTGTATAATAATCAGCAAAAGATTTGCATTTATAGATTTGAATATGTTTAATATGAATAATGACGGAGGTAAAGGTTTACTATTCACATAAGATTATCAGCCATTTATATATTAAGTTAAAATAAATACTTACGTATATTTTGAATTTACGTTTTGGCTAATTTGCAGTGTCGGAAAATCACTTTTTTGTTTCCACCACCACCGCCCGCATCCTGGTCACCAACGGTTCGTCGCCAAATTTTTCTCCCAATTCCTTTTCTAACTTTTTACTGATCTCTTCGATCCAGACCGGATTACGATTCATGATTTCATGGTATAGAGAACCACCTCTTGCGAGTCCTGTTGCTGCTTCATGTACTGTAGGACAAATAGAATCTTTTTCAACACTCTCAATTTTGATTGCATTGAAACCTGCATCCTTCAACATACTTTTAATTTCACCATGGTCATTAAAAGAAAATGGTAACCTGTAGGATGGAGGCAGTGGTTCAGGAAGATAAGGCTTCACAATATGACGAAATACATTTGAGGCTTCATTGAATTCCAGTTTATCCCATGTGGTGAATATAAATTTTCCATCATCCCTCAGAACACGAAATGCTTCTGCAAAGGCATTATTTCTGTCGGGAACAAACATATAAGTAAAGCAACACACAATGAGATCAATGCTGTTATCTTCAAATGGAAGTTCCTGTGCATTGATGATTTGCCAATCAATATCCTGTCCTTTCAAATTCTCTTTCGCCAAATCCATCATGTCAGGGCTAATGTCGGATGCAATAAGATGTGTACTTGCCGATAGAGCTTTTCTCAATTGACGGCTCACTCGCCCGGTACCACATCCTATTTCAAGAGCAATATTGATGTTGTCAGGATCAACTCTGTTTGCAACTTCAATCGCGTAAGGCTCGAAGAACATCGGTCCGAGGTAATGATCATAATGTTCAGGGATGGAACCTGAGAAAATACTTGGTGTCATGAGGGTTATAAGGGTTATAAGGGTTATAAGGGTTATAAAGGTTAACGAGGTTATGAAGGGTATGAGGGATATAAAGGTTAAGAGGTTATAATGTTATTAAGGTCATGGGGGTTATAAGGGTTATGAATTTATTGCATTGGGTAGCATTTGAAGGAATGGGAGCGATTCAGAATAATTTAATTGTTCATATTCTAAGCCCAGTCTCCTGATATTTTGATA
>JBDUDG010000404.1:0-3183 GCA_040003045.1 Saprospiraceae bacterium
GAGTATGGTTGTTTGAGTCATGATGTTTTTGTAGGACAGACATTCCTGTCTGTCCCGTTTTTCGCTTCCGTTTTTGGCTTCTGTTATTGATGGACAGGCAGGAATGCCTGGCTAACATTCCTGTCTGTCTGGCTTATTAGTGCTTTTAACCTGAATCACATCTTTGCCATCATCATTGGATCATTTGTCTTTTTTATCCTGAGCATCTTGCTTTTTAAATGGCTTACGAAAAAAATCGAAGCTACGCTCAAAAAAGGCAGACTCAGTGGATCCATGAAAATACTCGGCGGTGTCGTCATGATGATCGTCAGCATACTTCTGTATACTGTAATCCTGTGGCTTGTCAATTATAATGGATTCATTAATGAAAAAATTAAGTTAGCCAGCATTAGCTACAGTACGCTCGCTTATGTACACGCCGGCATGAGCTCATGGATAGCAGACTTAAAGCCTCTTTTTGGACGTTATTGGAATCTCATACAAGATTCTGTAAAGGAATCGCAACCACCATCCACCGGATAAATAATTTCACCTCTTTTGGCCGACCAGTTTCCATCTGACCAGGAATTAATCTTAAGCTTCCGATCCGGAAAGAATCGCGATGCGCTTGGCACACTTTATCTCCGGTACATGGAATTGGTATACGGCGTTTGTCTCAAATATTTTGGTCAGCCGGATCTGGCACAGGATGCGGTCATGGACATATATGAACATGTGAACAGGAAAATACCAGACCATGATGTCGAGAACTTTCCGGCATGGCTTTATATGGTCAGCAAAAATCATTGCCTTCAGATATTGAGGAAAAAAAGCAATTCTTTAACAGTGTCCCTGGACGATCCACATATGCAAAATGGACGCGAATGGCATCAGGAAGATGATGCTTTTGAATTTGACCTTGCGGACAATCCTGAAGATCAGCTACACAAGTGCATCGCTGAACTTCCTGACAAGCAAAAGATCTGCATACAGATGTTTTATTTTGACAAAAAATCATACGCGGACATTTGTGAAGCTACAAATCTTCCGATGGATCATGTCCGGTCCAACATTCAAAACGGAAGAAGGAATTTAAAAAAATGCATGCTTATACAACAACGAATTGGATCAGGAAAAAACATATAAGTGGGTACAGGATCGGATCCATGATCTTCATGCAGGCACATTGTCGGCAGAAGATCGCATTCGTATGAACGAACTTGCAAAAACAGATCCTTTCGTGCGGGATGCGATGGAAGGCTATGAATCCAATACGGGATATGACCATTCGCTCCTTCTTAAGATAATTTCTGACAGGATCCGGCAAAAAAACTCAGCTAGAAGAACGAAGATCATTCCTTTGTCCAAAGGGTGGCTTATTCCTTCGATTGCAGCTTCTCTTGTACTGATCCTGGCTACCTGGGTTGTTTTTTATTATGTTGAAAAACAAGGTGATGCCGTATTCGTTTCTGCAGAACCACAAGGCACTCTTTCAAATGACCGTTCCACTGAAGTACATCTTTCTGATGCCGACAGCATTGGTGAAAAAGTTTCTAATGAACCATCTAATACACAGGGCATGGATGCAGAATCCAATACATCAAAATCCAGCGGACAACAAGGTGTAAATGCAAATCTATCAGGTCAAAACAATCCTGCTGACAAGAAAGAAAATGAAGCTAAAAAGCTGAAAGCTGCATCAGATATAGATCTTGCCAGAGAAGATGTCGCTGCTGATGTTGCAAAAGAATCGGAAGGATCAAAGGAAACGGCTTATCCTCCACCAATTTCAAAACCTGCAACTGTTGCTGCGGAAAGAGCTTATAAAGAAAGTCCTGTTGATAAATCGATGACTGCCGGCGCCATTGCAACAAAAACGGATAGTAAAAAAGATGAAGGATATTACGCTAATCAAATTAGTCCTTCTATTGCTGCTCAACGAATAACCGGTATCGTCAAAAGCCAAAATGGAGAAAACCTTTATGGCGCGCAAATATCCGTGCAGAACACTAATCTTGTAACCTCCACAGATTACACAGGAAAATTTGAGCTCTATCTTCCTGAATCGACAACTACCATTGATGTGGGCTTATCAGGATACAAGGACACATCTTTGAATGTCGCACAAGGGGCAGAAGACATTGGTATAATTCTACGAGAAAGGGATTTCAAAGTGCCTTCAAAAAATATTACTGAATTAATTCAGTCTGATTATATTTCGTTCTCCACTTATGTAAAAACGAATACTCGAATTGGCACACTGGATCAGTACACTGTTGATGCAAAATTGGTTACACTAGAATTTAAAGTCACCTCAAAAGGAAGGCCTGAGAATATACAGTTGTTGTATTCAGCCGGAGATAAAAAGTATTCAACTGAAGCGATTCGGTTATTGAAAAATGGCCCTGGTTGGACGTGTTCCTATGGGCAGTTTCCTTGTTTAAAACAGTACACTTTTTATTTCAAAGGGAGGAAGTAGTGAAATGTGAAAAGTGAAAAATAAAAGAGTGAATCGTGAATCAATACTAGCATATGTTGGGACGTTTTGCAACCGCCGGACATATGCATTCATCACTTGTTTGCCCAGGTGGGGCAGGACTCAACTTTTGAGGAAGAAAAAATTATGTGATAATTTAGTTAGGTGACAATGTGGTGATTTGGATATGTTTGAGATATCGGAGTTTAATTATGCAAATTCTGCGGGAAATGTTTTTCATAACCACTATTAAATATCATCTGCGACTTATTTCAAAGGTGGTAAGTTCAACATCAATTTCCAATTCTGAATAGGTAACATTTTCCACCTTTGCTAATGTGGGCCCTTTCCTGCACCAGGCAATAAACTCTTCAATATTATTTTGAGATCCGCTGACTATTACTCCGACGGAGTCATCCGGATTGTTCCAGACTTTTCCTTTCAGACCGAGTGATAATGCAATATCTTTTGCGGTAGCTCGAAACCAAACGCCCTGAACCTTACCGGAAATGTGAATCTGAATGGTGATCTGATCCATGTTTAGGCACCCATACTGGTGATCATCGGGACATCTGCCATAGTGCGAAGACCGGGGGCAGCATGAATGATGGATCTGCATGCATTCAAAATTATGGAACAGGTTGCTACATCTCCATGGACACCACCCAGGATACGCGAACGGATATGAGGTGTTCCGAAAATTTCTATTTCATCGTATGCATCCGGTT
>JBDUDG010000405.1:0-3182 GCA_040003045.1 Saprospiraceae bacterium
ATGAATCGCAGGTCGTTGAATTGACAAAGGTTTGATCTGATGGCAACAGGCTTACGATTTGTGTGACGATGCTATCGCAGCCAAATTGATTTGTGTAGTGAGATATGAGTGTTGAGACCTCACCAGGATCACACGTAGTGTTAAAAATAAATGTAGAATCCTGCGCTGAAAAAGTCACTGTGGTAAATACAGTACTATCACATCCAATATGATTATTGAAATGTGTCTCGAAGACACCCAGGCTCGCGGGATCACACGATGTTTTTAAAATAAAAGAAGTATCCGGAACCCCGGCGGTGACAGTGGTGATTACAAGGCTGTCGCATCCGGCCAGATTTGAGTATAGAGATAGGTGTACTGAGATTTCATTTGAATCGCAGGATACACCGAAGAGATAGGTTGTGTCCGATAGCGCCATCCCAACTGTCGTGATGATCAAGCTGTCACAACCGCTTTGTGCCGGAAGGATTTGTTGAAAGATTCCAAGCTGCAACGAATCACAAGTCGTCTGAAAAATTTCGGTTGTATCCATAGGAGGAATCCAGCTTGTTGTGGTGATGATCACACTGTCGCATCCTGCTTGATTTGTCAGCGTTTGTGTAGTCACTCCTGCATTCGAAATATTGCATGATGACAGACTGAGATGTGTCGTATCGGATGGAAGTAAAGTCACTGTGGTGGTCAGCACTGTATCGCATCCATTCGGATTGTCGATATGGGTGATGAATATTCCGGCTTCTGCAGGAAGACATGTCGTAGAAGTTGCAGAAATATTGACTGCGGGAAGGACATCGATGGTGAATGTCACTGTGCTGTCGCACCCATATTCCGAATTAAAAAGTATTTCATATGTCCCTGCCTGGTTCTCCCAATAATAGCCAAGCCAGATGCTGTCGCCCTGACAGATGCTGGCTGCGGTGCTGCTGACATAAGTAGGATAGACATAAAATACCTCTGTCGGATTTGTGATGGTGACACACGCATCCTGTGAAGGTGTCACACTTGTGATAGTGTAAGTAGTTGTTATCGATGGAAGGTCAAAGAACGGATATGTCCCCTGCACGCCTGTAAGAGTAAATGATGATCCGGGATTACGAGTTATCTCCACATCCAATGGAAATGGCGAATCTGTGACAATGGTCATATTAGCGTGCTCATTATCACAAATCTCAGTGCCACCTGTGAGAGATACATGGATGACGGGGATGATGTCGAGCTCTACAGTATCCTGAGTTGGACATTCGATGCCATTGCTGACGGTGACTATGTACTGACCGGAATTTCCTGTAGTGATGCTTTGTGAATGCGAACCCGTATTCCACACATATGCAGCGCCTGGATTTCCTGCATTAAAAGTGGCGGTCTGTCCATCGCATTTTTGGAGATCGGGACCGAGATCGACATCGACGTAAGGAAGTGAAATGACATCGATGAAGGCGGTGGCGATGTTACTTTGCGATCCGGATTCGGTAGTGAATTGGACTTCAACAGTACGTAGGCCTGGAGTAAGAGGAATAGCAGTATTTTTATATACGATTAATCGGAGTGCATCTTTGAAATCTGTGGATTTTGCACCGCCAGCATTAGTAAGTGTAATCATGCTTGTGCCTGATCCGAAGACATTAATTCCTGCAATAGATCCATTCATCATCAGGATTTCATTTGGAGCATCCGGAATGAACCCAACAAGATGAATCGTCATCGTGCTAATGATGGCATCATATTGCATCCCTATATCAGTATCAGTGATTTTTACTCCACTCGATAAACAATCATAATCGTGGGAATTGTAATCTGCATCCGAAGCACCGGAACTGTCGTTGCAATCAAGATCCAAGAGAGTATTACAAATTGTAGGGGCCTCAAATTCTCTTTGGGAAGTCATGAACCAAAAATCATGAGGTGCGTCACAAATAGGAATAATTGCCCCATCTAAAAGGTTGATATAGTCAATTTCATCGCCTGTTAAATCGGTCGTCAATAAAGTATTACAAATCCTTGTTGCAGTCAGCCCAAAAAATGCATACGAGGAAGGATATGTTACTATAATATAACTATTTGAAGGATTGCTCATATCTACCTTGACAATACCGTTGGAATTGGGATTAATAATAGTCGGGTAATATAAATTGCCATCAAACATTGTCATATCCCCTTTGCTTGGAATTCCCGTGTATCCAAGATTAATGGCTGTTCCTAAGTTTACATCAATCCTGTACAAGGCTGCGGTTACAGCGTTGGCGGTATCCGACATTGAATAAAAAATACCATTTCCAATAGCCACAATGCCTGCCATCCATGGCGTACCTGGAGGAACATTGAAATATAATAATGGCTGCCCGGTTAGTTTATTAATTTCATATATATCATTGTCATAACCGAACAGGTTTCCTTCGGGGCTGACAGAAATTCCATCCCAATAATTATTAGTAGAGGAAATATGGCTAATTGAACAACCGCAATTTGAACAAAAACAATTCTCGGTATTTAATTCAAGGTTCCAATAATTCAGAAGTCCCCCACAGGCATAAAAGGTTTGACTATAACTTTCATTAATTTCAATTATAATAATAATGAAAATAAAAGAAAAAAATTTCACATTTTTATTTATTTGAAAACCCATTTGTTATTTAATGTTAAATATTGCTATTGAAAGACCAGCGGGCCAATATTTGGTCCGCCGGTCATCAGAATAAATCTAATTCAAGGTGCAGGATGACACGCTGACAGAACGCAGTCACTGTCCGCTGTATAGTACAACTTCTGGCCACTGTTCAGTGAAAAGCTCAATGTCTGAGGTAGCGATTGACCATACTGGCATGTTAGTGTAAAACTAGCAGAGGAAGCTCCAATCCCAACCATAAATGATTGGTTTTTCGGAACACAAAAAAATTCATCCGGATTTGATAATGGATTCAAGGCAGATATCCAATAATAACCACTAATATCTGGACAATTTTGCATATGCACCATGCATTCCGTTGAACTCAATTCCGGGTTTGTCGTTCCACAAAAAGTCAAAAGTGCTCCATCTCCATCTGTCATAATGATGTGACAACAACAATCACCAGTTGGACAATTGTCACAATTTGCTGCGCGTGTTTCGATTTTCTTATCGTCAGTTACTACTGACTTCTGTATATCTGCTTTTTCACAGCCGTAAGCCAGCATTAAAAAGAAAA
>JBDUDG010000406.1:0-3181 GCA_040003045.1 Saprospiraceae bacterium
ATTGCCTTCAACAATTGCACCACCACCACCTAAGGCTTGCAGATCAAGCGGGAATGTGGCATATTTACCTCTTGGAAATGGAACTAATTTCATCTCTATGTTAAAGATGACCTCATAGAAAGTCTTTGCTCTCTCGAAATTTTTAACGGGAATTTCTACCCAAAACATCGCATTTCTCATTTTCATTTCTTTAAAAGATGTAATAAAATTATTGTTTAGTTTACTGCTGACGAAACATGTATTTCACCAAAGTATTTTTCGAACGGGCGGAAATAAAAACCTTCCCAGTTTGTTGAAATGTGTTCATGAAACTCTTCAGGATGACCAGCCTGATCAACAACAAATCTTGTGTGACGGCCTTCCTGCACGAACGTGAAGCGTACAATAGAATATTGACCGGGAACCCAGTCCATCATGCGCCATGCCTGTGAAATTCTTTCGTTTGGGACCAGTTCTATCTGGCGACCCGTAACAAAGTCTCCGAAGATGGAAAAGAACGCTCCTTCCGTGCCACCACCTTTGCCAGGTATTCCGGTAACGTCGCCAAACTTTGCGCCGTTGATAAGGAGTTTGTAGATAGCATCTGGTGTAGTGGGATAACTTCTTTCCAGATGGATTGCGAATTGATTGACTGTGTTTGCCATTTTATTTATTCTTTGATGTTAAAAACTAATGACGACCGGATATTACCAATGGGGACAAACGGAAAAAATATTTTTTGAATTTGTCCATATTCGTTTCTAAATGCCGGCAATTTGTTGACGCTATACTATTCGACATTGCTTTTAGGTACTTCATTCCGGACCCGCATTTCTTAAAGAATTCCTGCAAAAATTTGTTGCAGAAATTTTGCTTAAAAGATTACGCCTGTTTCTTTGAATCCTTATACAAAGGACTGAAAAGTTGATCGCTCGGAAATGTAAAAATCGGAAGTGGTACTATCCTTTGTAGAATATCTTTCCAAAATCATTGGGCACGTTTTTAAACCTGGAATAAAATGAACCCGTTGGGCGTTTGAATTCTTTAGTAAAATGTGACAGGTCGTATAGTAATCGTAGAAGCAAGTTTGGCATAATTTCATAAATGAGCCGCACAACAGCAAGCAGCATCTAAATGAAATTTATAATCCGCCGCAAACATTAATGCGTGATGAACTAAAGATGCAGCAGTAAACACTTAAAAAATGCTTTGTCATTTTTTAAGTTTTAAATTAAATGTTTAAAAACAAATGATGGAGCACTGTTTGCATAGGGTGACAAGTAGAAAAAATGATTTTTTTGATTGTGGTATAATACCGCTATCATTCATCATATGTGCCTCAATGATATTTATGTGTAACTTTCTTTCTAATTTGCAATATGAGACAACTGGCGGCGATATTATTCGCAGATATGACAGGTTACACAGCCTTGATACAGGAGAACGAATATATTGCCATAGAAAAAAGGAAGAGATTAAAAGAAGTATTGGAAAATACTATACCACGCTTTAATGGCAAGATCCTTCAATATTATGGCGATGGCTCTCTCAGTATTTTTCAAAGTGCAATAGATAGTGTACTATGCTCTATAGATATGCAACGCCAACTGCAGCGAGAACCCAAGGTATCGGTTCGGATGGGCATTCATACAGGAGATGTAATTATTGAAGCTGATGCTATCTATGGCGATGGCGTAAACCTGGCTTCCCGAATTGAATCACTTGCTGTGCCCGGCGGTATTTTTATTTCAGAAAAAGTGTATGAGGAAACCAGGAATCAGCAGGATATTTCAACAATGGATATGGGATACTTTGAATTTAAAAATGTGAAGCATCCCATTCGCGTTTTTGCCGTTGCTAACAATGGGATTATTGTTCCGAAGCGATCAGATATTCATGGTAAAACAAAGCAGCCTTTCAACAGGCTTGCAGTATTGCCTTTTATAAATATGAGCTCTGATCCCGAGAATGAATACTTCAGCGACGGTATTGCAGAAGAATTGCTGAATGCACTAACACGGGTGGAAGGTTTGCAGGTTACATCAAGAACGTCTGCCTTTGCTTTTAAAGGAAAGCTCATAGATGTGCGGGACATCGCTTCGCAGCTTAACGTTGATAAGGTGCTTGAGGGAAGCGTTCGAAAATCAGGTAACCGTGTTCGTATCACTGCACAACTTATAAATGCTGTTGATGGTTATCACATATGGAGCGAAAATTACGACCGTGATCTTACCGATATTTTTGAAGTGCAGGATGAAATATCAGGTATCATTACAAATAAACTTCGTGAAAATCTTACACTGCCTGTAAATGAAAGCCGTTCTATAAAAGCTCCTAAAAAAAATATTACAGCATACACTTTCTATTTAAAAGGGCTTCATTATTGGAATAAGATAACACCCGCTGATTCACGAAAAGCGATCGAATGCTTTGAGAAAGCCATTTTGGAAGAAGCGGAATATGCGCAAGCGTGGGCGATGACAGCACTGTGTTATAGTCATTTGGGTGCTACCGGGCAGATGCTGCCTGAAGATGCATTTGCAATCGTTCATCATAATGCTGATAAGGCGCTTGCGCTCGATAATACCATTGCGGAAGGTTATGTGGCCAAAGCTACGTCTTGTCTCTTTTACGAATGGAAGTGGCAGGAAGCATACGATCTGCTCACTAAAGCGAAGGAATTAAATCCCGGATTGATGGATATTTACCGGTTGCTCGGTTTCTATTATGCTATCGTAGCAGAAACAGATAAGGGGGTTGCCATACTTGAAGAAGCTCTGAATCTCGATCCTCTCTCGCCGATCATGCTAAATTCGCTCGGCAACATGTATAGTTTTGCAGGCAGGTTCGATGATGCGCTGAAACAGGCAGATAAGCTGCTGGAAATTGATCCAAAAATGCGTGTCGCTCTCGACATGAAAGGTTGGGTTACAGGCATGAAAGGTGACTGGAAAGAAGCGATGAAATATTTTGAAGAAGTACATTCTTTAACAAATCATCCTTTAAAAGCGCTGACCGGCCTGGCTTTTTCTTATGGTCAACTCGGAGAAAAATCAAAGGCGCTGGAGCTTATTAAAAAAATGGAGCAACGCCAGCAAGAAGAATCCGAATCAGTGATAGCTCCCGATCTCGCGTGTGCCTGGTTTGCTGTAGGTGATAGAGATAAAGCAAACTGGCAAATGAAAGATGCCATTGAAAATCT
>JBDUDG010000407.1:0-3174 GCA_040003045.1 Saprospiraceae bacterium
CAGATCAGTGGACTCAGGCGTTTTATCATAGAATAAAAATACTCCGATTCCTTCGGATATGCCAGATGCTGTTTTTACAGTAAGAAAGAGTTATGAAGAGTCAATTACGGCGATTCGTTTCAAAAGCTCAGGGGCCGTAGTAGATAAGGGAAAGATTTTTCATTTTCAGAAAGCCGAAACGAACCCATATATAACCTCGTTACTCGTTATTCGTTATTCGTTATTCTTTCAGTCTTCCTGGTCGGGGATAAGATCGAGCTTATCTCTGAGTTGATTGATCAGCGGATTCTTTGCTGAAAGGATTTCAAATTTTTCGCGATTGGTGAGGAGCTTTTTGGGTTTGATGAGTTCTTTGGTGCGGTCCAGGTTCGGATCAATATCGATGGTGATATGCAGATCGGGTAATTTGACAAGGCCGCGTAAGCCTTCGATCAGGTTGGTTTCATTTAGCACGCGGTTCTTTCCTGTCTGATTGCCTGTCCGGATGGCGATGGTTTGTTCGCCTTTGATTTCAATAATGGCCTCGCTCATGGTCTGGCGAAGAGACGGAGAAGAATGATTTTCGGCAAAATCTTTCCAGAAATCGAGGATGAGGGAAAGGACCAGAACAGGTACTTTTTTCTTCTCCTCTTCATGCCGGATCTCTGCTTTCTGGCGGATGGCACCAAGACCTTTAAGCGAAGGAATAGAAATGTCAGGCTGATATTCAACTCTTTCCTTTATCGTATGCTGAATATTTTCAATAACCTTTTCTTCTAATGCTGAAACCGGTATATCGGTCGTATTAGCTACAAGATTTGAAACGATGATAGATATGGGCTCCACTACAATTTCCTGGTGGCCATTTTCTACATTGTCCTTAGGTGTTTTTAAAGCTGTTCCGTTTTCAGGCTTTTTTTTTTCAGCTACCGGCGAGATTGGTAACTCAGTATCACGCCTTCGGTGGGCATAACACATTCGAACCAGCGACATTTCAATATGAAGCCATTTATTGAGCGCTCTTGCATATTGAATATCACACTGATTGATGAGATCGAGATATGTGATCAATGATGATCGCGAAATAGTTTCGGCCTGTCGCATATAGCGGGCCTTTACCTGGTCACCATGGGTCAACAGCTCCGCAGTAGCAGTGTCTTTGCAAAGAAGTATATCACGAAGGTGCTCTGAAAAACCGGAAATAAAAGCCTCGCCATCAAATCCCTTTTTCTGGATATCAGACAGCGTAAGAAACACATCAGATACATCCTCGCGCATCAATGCATCAGTGATGTGGAAAAAATAATCATAATCGAGAAGCTGCAGACTTTCTAAAACACCGGTGTAAGTGATCTTCCCTTTTGACTGACTTGCTATGCGATCAAAAAGTGATAAGGCATCTCTGAGCGAGCCATCTCCTTTCTGACTGATGATCACCAAAGCATCATCTTCTGCCTGGATAGATTCCGCGTTGCATATTTCCCGTAGATGAGAAGCAATTTCCTTAACCGGGATCCGTCTGAAATCAAATGATTGACAACGGGAAAGAATCGTCGGTAAAATTTTATGCTTTTCCGTTGTTGCCAAAATGAATTTGACGTACGGAGGGGGCTCTTCAAGTGTTTTTAGAAATGCATTAAAAGCCGCTGCAGAAAGCATATGCACCTCATCAATGATATACACTTTATATCGTCCCTGTGATGGTGGAAAACGAATTTGCTCGATTAATGCACGAATATTTTCAACTGAATTATTGGATGCCGCATCGAGCTCAAAAATATTGAATGAGCTGTTGATATCGAATGCGCGGCATGAATCACATTTGTTGCAGGACTCTCCTTCGGGTGAAAGATTTTCGCAGTTGATTGCTTTTGCAAGGATCCGTGCGACGGTTGTTTTTCCAACTCCTCTTGGACCGCAAAAAAGATAAGCATGTGCTACCTGGCCCGTGACAAGTGAGTGTTTAAGTGTATCCGTCACGTGCCTCTGGCCTACAACATCGGCAAATGTCTCAGGACGATATTTTCGGGCGGATACAATGTACTGGCTCATAGAAAAGGAGGATAAAGATAGCGAATTTACCCCCTGCCCCCTAAAAAGTGGGACTTGATTTTTAAACTTCAAATCGCCTTTTTTAGGGGCAGCGGGCACCATAAGGACGTACCTTTGCGCTAGAAAACTAATTTATGAAAATTGCGATTGCCCAGTTGAATTATCACATTGGAAATTTTGAGGGAAATCTGCGGAAAATGCTGCAGGCCACTGCAGAAGCCAGGTCAAAAGGAGCAGATCTGATTGTTTTTGGCGAATTGGCTACTTGTGGGTATCCACCAAGGGATTTCCTGGAATTCAGAGATTTTATAAGACTTGCAAATGAATCAATTGATCAGCTTCGGGAAGCATCAGAGGGGATAGGGATCGCGGTAGGAAGTCCTTCAATCAATCCAATGGCGGAAGGAAAAGATTTATATAATAGTGTTTTCCTGCTTTACAACAAAGACATTTTACACGTTCAGCACAAGACACTACTACCTACTTACGATGTGTTTGATGAATACCGTTATTTCGAACCCGCGACAAAACATTCAACGGTAGTATTCAAAGGAAAGCGCATTGCATTGACCGTTTGCGAAGATTTGTGGAATGTCGGAAATGAAAATCCTTTGTACACTGTCTGCCCCATGGAAATAATGATGCAGGAGAAACCGGATTTCATGGTAAATGTTTCTGCTTCACCATTCGATTACAATCATGCTGCAGAACGGATGGAAATTTTACGCGAAAATGTAAGGCGATACCAGTTACCACTCTTTTATTCAAATAATATCGGAGCGCAAACTGAAATTATTTTCGATGGAGGATCGCTGGTCTTTTCGCCGGATGCGCAGGTCTACGATGAGATGTCTTACTTCGTTGAAGAGATCAGATACTATCAGTTTGAGGATGTGATGAAAGGCGGATACAAACGCGAACAACCCAAAGAAAAAATTCCATTAATCCATGATGCTTTGATTCTTGGACTGAAAGATTATTTTGGAAAATTAGGTTTGAAGAAAGCCATCATCGGTCTGAGTGGCGGAATTGATTCAGCGATCACAACAGTGATGGCTGTGAAAGCACTTGGAAAAGAAAATGTACGGGTTGTCATGATGCCCAGCCCCTATAGTTCATCAGGAAGTGTGGATGATGCTTTGG
>JBDUDG010000075.1:0-10682 GCA_040003045.1 Saprospiraceae bacterium
ATAAACCGGCAGGGTGACATTGAAATAGAAGCATCTGTCGGTGATTTGAATTCAAGCGAAAGGACAGTTACTCGCCGAACAAAGAGTAAAGACAAGAATGGAAAAGAAACAGTGCGCACGACTTACGCAGAGGAAATAAGATATTCATTGCCCATCTCAATAAAAGTGTCAGACAAAGAAGGCCGAACGCTTGAAGATGAATATATTTCCAGGTGGAACGACGAAAGTACCTATACCACTAGTTATTATGATAATATTTCAGAGCTTGATTCTTATTGGAGATCGAGCAAAAATTCCAAATACGCAGATTTGCAAAGAGACAAGATCAGGGAAGGGTTTAGAAAAATACACGACCTGATCAATGATAAATATGGCTATCAGCTCAAAAAAGAAAATGCCCATTTTGAAACCATCGGAAAGAAAAAACACCCTGAATATGATGCCTATCAGGAGGCATTTCAGAGAATTAAAGAAGCCTTCAAAACGATGGATGCTGCAAAAGGTTTGAATGATATCCATAGCAGGATACAACCTTCTTTGGATTTTTACAATGCTGAAGGAAAAAAACAAAGTGCAAAATCGAAGGACGAGACCAAATTGAAGCACATTAATTTATACGACCAGGCATTGGCATATTTCTGGCTGGAAGATTTTGACCAGGCTACATTTTATTCCAGGGAGATCCAAAAATTCAGTGAAAAGGACAAGGATGCCAAACGGCTTTTACAGGAAATCGAAAATACTAAAGCATCACTTGAACACGCAGGCAGAACATCAAGGCATGGTGTAATGGTTGGAGCAAAAACGTAGGAATAGGCTAAGGTAAAGTTGAAGGCTAAGGTGAAGCTTGCAGCTTCAGGCACAAACCGACATTTGAAGCATTTAGCTTCAAAACAATATTCGCCACTTCCCCATTGTGAAGTCTTTGAAAGGAAGCTTTTAGATTCTATTTAAAAAAATAACCTCTTTTCCTCGCCCTCAATTATTTCAAAATTTTAAAAATCACAGACGAGTATCCATTTAAATTCATTGCATTTCCGCTCAAAACAACATCATCACCAGATAATATTTCTGAATTTTCAGGAGCACTAATCATAGCCTGATGATCTGCAAGATTATGAGCCACCATATATTTTTCAGTTAATCCCGTTAGCGTATATGCTAGGACATTTGGATCATCCACTTTAATAAAATCCAGTTTACTGCCTTCCATATCAGGATGCTGTTTCCGAAGAGCAATCCATTTTTTGTAGTAATTATAAATTGAACCCGGATCATCTTTCTGCGATGCTGCCGGAGTGACATTTGGCGAAACTGAATATCTCGCTTTCATCCAAAACGTATCTGATGTTCCATCGCCCCACAGAAATGGCTCCCGGTTATTTTCATCAGGTTTCATTCCCAGCATACCTATTTCTTCTCCATAGTACAGATAAGTAGTGCCGGGTAATGTCAGCAATATAGATGCAGCAAGTTTTGATTTTGAAATATCTCCATGAAGGGATGAACGTATCCGGTTCATATCATGATTGGACAGCAACACTGCATCTTCAAAAGGAATATTGCCTTTTCTGTACGAAGTATCAGTGTGCGTATATGAATCCATGAATCGATGTGGCTGCCCGGAATTTATACTTTCAGGAATCGATTTTGTCAATTCAAAATTGAAAAGAGAAGGTAATCCCTTAAAAAGCGTAGATAATTGCACCGGATCTAACCAGACTTCTCCCACAAGCATAACATCAGGTTTAACAGTCACCATTTCCGTTCTGAATTCTTCCCAGAATTTTCGCGTATCATCAAAACGGTCATCCGGGAAAATATGTCTTGCTGCATCCAGTCTGAAACCGTCGATACCCTTGGCCAGCCAGAATTTTCCAATTTTATAAACTTCTTCGCGCACTTTGGGATTATCAAAATTTAGATCGGGCATTCCCTTCCAGAAAAATCCATAGTATACTTCCTTATCGTCATTCCACTTATGCCATTGTGTGATATTGTCCGAATCAAACGTAGTTGTTTTCTTATTAATCTCATCCTGGACCGAATGAAAATCCTTCCACACATAGTAATCACGATATGGATTATCAGGTGAGGATGCGGACTGAATAAACCATGTATGTTCGGCTGAGGTGTGATTGATGACAAGATCCAGAATGAGTTTCATATTCCGCCGATGCAATTCTGAAATAAGCTTGTCCATATCCTGCATCGTTCCATAAACCGGATCGATACTATAATAATCACTCACATCATATTTGTGATAGGAAGGAGATGGATGCACTGGGCTGATCCATATGGCTGTTGCTCCCAAATCCTGGATATAATCAAGCTTCGATATTAATCCCGGCAAATCCCCAATGCCATCATGATCAGAATCGCTAAACGATGGTATGAATACTTCGTATACGATCATATGGTCAGGTAATTTTGTTTTCGCCTCATCACAGCACGAGATGAGAACAAAGACAGGGAGAAAAAGATACAACAATACACCACTTATTCTTTGGATTGAAAACTTTGACTTCACACAAAATAGTCGTTCTCGCATCATCAGTCTTTGAAGTCATCCACGATGTTCAGGAATGTGCCTAGATCATCATTAGTGTTGTATAAGGGAACCGGTGCAATCCTAATCACATTAGGTTCGCGCCAATCCGTGATGACGCCATTTTGAAATAAATGATCAAAAAGATTTTTGCCATTTCCTGAAACAAGAATCGATAGTTGGCATCCCCGTTCTTCGGCCAGCTGTGGAGTGATAATTTTTATTCCCTTTTTTGTTTTCACGATTTCATAGAAATCACGGATCATCCTGATAGAGGTATCTCTCAATATTTTAATTCCAACTTTATCAAATATTTCCATCGAAGCGCGCATAGATGCCAGAGGCAAAATCGGCGGGTTACTCAATTGCCATCCTTCTGCTCCGGACAATGGATCAAATTCATCGCGCATTCCAAAACGGGTTTCTTTATTATGCCCCCACCAACCAGAAAGACGTGGTATAGTGGCATCATTTCCATGTCTGTCGTGAATAAATATTGCCCCAAGACTGCCGGGCCCTGAGTTAAGATATTTATAACTGCACCATGCTGCGAAATCCACATCCCAGTCATGCAAATCCAATTCCACATTTCCTACAGCATGTGCCAGATCCCATCCAACCGTAATTCCGAATTTATGTCCTAGCGAAGTGATGTCGGGTATATTGAAATACTGACCTGTGTAATAATTCACACCGCCCAACAAGATCAATGCAATTTCTTCTCCCTGTGTTTCAAATATCTCTTGCAGCTTTTCAATTCTGAGTGTGTATTCACCCGCTTCCGGCTTCCACAATACGATGGATTCTTTCGGATCGTAACCATGAAATGCAGCCTGCGAATTCACAACATACCGGTCAGAAGGAAATGCATCACTTTCAATCAGAATTTTAAACCTTTTTTTTGTGGGCTTATAAAAAGAAACCATTAGCAAATGAAGATTGACAGTAAGTGAATTCATTACGACAACTTCACTTAAGTTGGCTCCAACAAGCGTAGACATTGACTTAGTAAGAAATTCATGATAAGGAAGCCATGGATGCCTCGCATGAAGGTGACCTTCTACTCCTAAAGTCGCCCAGTCATCTAATTCTTCATTGACATATTCTTTTACTTTCTTTGGCTGGAGACCCAAAGAATTGCCACACAAGTAGACCGATTCCTTTCCGTTGATCACAGGGATATGAAAAAGATCTCTATACTTACCGTGCATTGCTTTTTACGATTTACATTATTTGATGTCAGATATGAGATTCCAGACCCTATGAAGCTAGATTTCAGATGCTAGATTCAAGATGCTGGATATTAGATCTTTCTATAAAATCTAATAAATGTCTCAGATTTCCACATTATAAAATTGCCAAACTCGTTATTCGTTATTCATTTCCTTCTCCGATCCATTCTAAAGCAGATTTATACAAAAGCCAATCCTTCGTGTGATCGCTATAGGGCATGTGATCAATTAATTTCCCTGGCACGGCTTCGCCTAATGGAAACGGGTAGTCACTACCCAGGGCAATTTTATCCGCTCCAACGAGATCAATCAGGTAGTCCAGGATGCGCTCATCATGAACTAATGAATCAATCCAGAATTTCCCAAGGTAAGAACGTGGTGGTTTAGAATTATCCACAGCTACTAAATCAGGCCTTACATTGTATCCATGTTCGATCCTGGCAATGGTGGCCGGAAAAGATCCACCTCCATGCGCAAACGCGACGCGAAGTTTGGGAAATTTCTCAAAAACACCACCAAAGATCATTGAGCAAATCGCCCGGCTCGTTTCAGCCGGCATCCCTACCAACCATGGAAGCCAATATTTCTCCATTTCGGATGAACCCATCATCTCCCACGGATGTACAAAAATGCAGGCATTTAATTTTTCCGCAGCTTCATAAAATGACATAAGTACTGCATCACTCAGATTCCATGAATTGACGTGAGATCCGATTTCAACTCCCACCAATCCAAGCTCTTCAATACATCGATGCAACTCGAGAATAGCAAGTTCAGGTGATTGAAGCGGTATTGTTCCTATTCCAATGAATCTATCAGGATGACGGCTTGTCACCTCGGCAATGTAATCATTGAAATACCGGCTGGTTTCCAGACCATCTTCTGCTTTCGCCCAATAATAAAACAGAACAGGAATAATGGAAAGCACTTGTTTATCAATTCCTGTCACATCACAATCCCTGATCCGCGTCAATGGATCCCAACAATTGGATTCTATTTCACGAAAAAATTTATCTCCTATCATCATTCTCGCACGACAATCACCACAATCTTCCAAATGCACAAATTTCCCATAGCCGAATTTTTCAATCCACCTGGGAATGTCGCGAGGCATGATGTGTGTATGTATATCTATCTTCAAAGGAGTATAGTGTAAAAGAAGAATTAAAAAAAGAGGACACAGACCAAATATGAAAATATATGTTTTGTTACGATTTGATTTTCCTTTTCGCTCTAATTCTGATATTAAATTTCAATAGTTAAAACAAATGAGTATGTGTTACAAAGCATAATTAATCATAATTTTTCATAACAAATCTGCGTCCTCAATATTTTATTATTTTATAGAAATCGTAAATCTTCAATGCGGATATGAAATTGTAACATTCTTCGCATCTGTGAAAAAACGCATTGCTTCCCATCCCCCTTCACGACCAATACCGGAATCTTTAACTCCTCCAAAGGGTGTTCTCAGATCCCGCAACATCCAGCAATTTACCCATACAATACCTGACTGCAATGCTGATGACATCCTGTGGGCACGACCGAGATGATTTGTCCAGATCGTTGATGCAAGTCCATAATTTGTATCATTAGCCATAGCGATCACTTCTTCTTCAGTCTCAAAAGGAATGATAGTCACTACCGGTCCAAAAATTTCTTCTTTGTTCGTTCTGCAATCCTGACCAAGACCTGTTATGATAGTGGGCTCAACAAAGTATCCTTCTCCAAGAGAACCTTTCAATTTAACCTGATTGCCTCCCGACACGATTTTTCCTCCTTCCTTTTGTGCAAGTGCAATATAGCTCATCACTTTTTCCATATGCGCTTCAGAAATCAACGATCCAATATCTGTATCCGGATCCATCGGGTCACCAATTTTCAATCGCTTTGCACGGAAAATAAAATCAGAGAGGAATTTGTCATACAACATCTGCTCTACAAATATCCTTGAGCCACATAAACATATCTGACCCTGGTTACTGAATGCAGAACGAATAGTCGTCTGAAGCATACTCTGATAATCACAGTCACCAAATATGATAATCGGATTTTTACCACCCAATTCAAGTGAAACTTTTTTAAGCATCTCTGCACAAAGGCCTGCAATTCTTTTTCCCACGGCTGTACTGCCGGTAAATGATATGGCTTTTACATCCTCATGCTTTACAATAGCTTCACCTGCTGATGGACCTGTACCATGTACAATATTTAATACTCCGGGAGGCAGTCCTGCTTCATTACAAATCTTTCCAAGCAACGAAGCAGTCGCCGGTGTCAATTCAGAAGGCTTGCCAACGACCGTATTTCCTGAAGCAAGTGCTGGTGCGATTTTCCATGTGAATAGATACAATGGAAGGTTCCACGGTGATATGCATCCTACAACTCCAAGCGGCTGACGCAATGTATAATTCAGCGCTTGTCCGGGCATTGAATGTGATTCCGTAGACCATTGTGTAGCAGCAGCTCCGAAAAAAGAAAAATTGGATGCGGCCCTTGGAATATCCAGTTCCCTCGCAAGTGAAATTGGCTTGCCGGTATCCAGGCATTCTGCTTCGGCAAATTCTTCCATGCGATCAGTGATCAGGTCCGCAATCTTTTGCAGGATCGCTTGTCGCTTCGTCAATGATGTCAGGGCCCATGCAGGAGCAGCATTCAATGCAGCATTCACCGCCAGGTTCACATCCGTTTCATCACCGACAGATAATATCGCGTATTTTTTCCCTGTGGACGGATTGATGACATCCATCGTCTTACCACTCACCGATGGTATATATTCACCATTGATAAAGTGTTCAAAAGTTTTCATTAGTGTCATTCCTGATTTTTTAGATCACAAATCCAGCATCACTTTATTTCAGTTTGCAAAAGAGATAAGGTGGCGGAATAAGTCTGTGTAGTTATTTGATGTATTACTGTGAAGAAAAATAAAATCCAAGAGAACGCTTGAGATCTTCAGGTAAGGCCGGTAATTCTGATCTTGGAATCAGCAATGTAGCAACCTGATACAGATCTGTGAATATCGTGTGATGTTGTGCAGTTGATTTCAAATACTGGTGCCCTGAAGATCCTCCTGTTCCGGTCTTCCGGCCAATCATCCTCAATACCATCTGCGAATGTCTGCTGCGCCAATTGGTCAGCATCTCTTCGATATCCATCAGGCGTGAAAGCAAACGATAAGGTTGTTGTAATATAGGTTCATCGCGATAAAGAAAAATAAAAAGAGCGGCAAGCATTGCCTTGTATGAAAATTTGACTTCACCTCGGTTACGCATTTCTTCATACTGAGCCGGATCAAATATTGCATTAAAATAGGTGCTTGTATCCCCTAACATCATCAGACGCATTTTTTTGGTTTCCTCAGAAAGGATATCAGATGCATTGATTGCGTCCTTATCTCTTTGCACCATCCGCTCCACTGCATGTTTATAGGATTCGAGAAAACTGAATTTGCTAAACTCAAGGAAAGGTGTGCGATCGAGCCATTCAATGACATAAGTCAGCAAAGATTTGCCCTCAATACTTTTCCTTAGTGTCTCTTTTTGTAGTTCAGAAAATACCACATCATATGGCATGTTATTGTATTGCAAACGTTGCTCCGATTTTAGTCCCAGCAAATTTTCAATGATCCGGAATTGAAGACTTTGAAATCCGCTGGCGGGAAACAAATACTGTCTGAAATCAAGAAAATCCATTGCAGTTAATGTTTCCATCACATTAATCTGTTCGATGAGAAGTTTTTGAATTTCAATGATACGTTCGAGCCTTGTTACTGCTTTCAGAATCTCCTTTTCGTCCATGAGGTTGTCTTCGAACATTAGGGAGATGGATTCGAGCTCATGAATAATCTGTTTGAACCAAAGCTCATAAACCTGGTGCATGATGATGAAGAGCATCTCGTCGTGTGCTACAGATTCTACGACCTGAGCCGAACGAGGATGCTGTGCGTTCAGGATCTTCTCCAGATGAAGGTAGTCGTGGTAATGGACCGATGTAAATTTTTCTGACATAATTATTCGTTCGCAATATAGGCTGTTCCTTTTATTTCGATGAGGATTTGAGGCCTCGGCAGGTCTGCTACTGCGACAGTGGTTCTGCAAGGGCCTGTGGATGGGAAAAAGGAGTTATAAATTTCATTGTATTCATCAAAATGGCGCATGTCTTTCAGGAAAATGGTCACCTCGACCAGATCCTTTAACCCGCCGCCATTGAGCTCAAGATAGTGTTGAATATTTTCGAGGACAGCCTTCGTTTGGATCTTTATATCAAGAGTCCATTGGCCATCGGATTTAAGACTGGAGCCCGCGTAGGTATTGTCAGGACGTCGTGAACTGGTGCCGGAGATAAAAACCCAGGGTCCTACACGCTTTGTATGAGGGTACCTGCCAAATGGTTGGGCACGATCATGAGCGGTGATGTTGTCCTGGGGCATAAGAAACAGTTAGAATGTAAAGGTAGGCAATCATTATTTGCCACTTTATTTTGATGTGCGAAACCAGGTTAGTGTCAAAATATTTCACTTATTTTTCTTCACTTGACTATTCGAAAATCCGGGGATAATTGAGAGGTTATTCGATTTCAAAATAAATTGGGTAATCTTGATTTATAATTAAAACTCTCAGTGATGGATATCAATCTGAAAGGAAAAAATGCGCTTGTTTGTGGCGGCAGCGGTGGCATAGGGAAGGCAAGTGCAATCGTGCTGGCTGAAATGGGCGCGAATGTTACCATTTTGGCCAGAAATGAGGACACATTATTTGAGACTCTTAATCAACTTGATCAGTCTGAAGGACAGAAACATGAAATGATTGTAGCCGATGCCTCACAGGAAGATGATTTTAGAGGATCATTGGTGGTACTGACAAAAAAGAGACCGATCCATATTCTTGTTAATAATTCTGGTGGACCACCTGCCGGTAATATTGTGGATGCCACCACCGATGCATTTAAAGCTGCATTCAGTCAACATCTTATTGCAAATCATATTGCTGTACAAGTTCTTTTACCAGGTATGAAAAAAGAAGGGTATGGACGCATAATTAATATCATTTCCACTTCCGTGAAACAGCCACTCCGGGGTCTTGGTGTATCAAATACGATCAGAGCTGCAGTAGCAAATTGGTCGAAAACACTTGCTACAGAATTAGCGCCATTTGGAATTACTGTAAACAATGTATTACCTGGAGCCACAGAAACAGAAAGATTAAAATCTATCGTTTCAACCAAGGCAAATAAAACCGGAATGGCTGTTAACGAGGTCCAAAAAGAAATGCTTGCAGAAATTCCGATGGGAAGATTCGCTACTGCTGAAGAAATTGCCAATGCAGTTGGATTTCTGGCTTCACCAGCTGCGGCCTACATCACAGGAACGCAGATCACTGTTGATGGCGGGAGGACGGGCGTATTGTAGATTTTGGATTTTAGATTTTAGATTAATTAATAAAAGGAGCAGACGAAAAATATGATTTATTAAGATTTGATTTTAATATTCGAAATTAATTTACGTTAATTAGCGAAATAATAAGAAAGAGAGATTAAATCGTAATGGATCATAAGATTTCTTAATAGATCTGCGTCCTTTTTTAATTTTCTCCCGAATACAAAAAATCAATTATCGTTAATTGAAGGAATTAGCAGCGATAAAAAATAGCCACGAATTACACGAATTGACACGAATTAAAATTTGTAGATTGCCTGGACTGCATTTTTTCTAAACTCCCTAAACCATCAATACCGGAGGTATTGAAACTCAACTATCTAAACTCTTCCTCCTTTCGGGATCTTTCATTTTTATGAATTCTCCTATCTTGGGAGATTCTAAAAAGAATTATCAGTGAGTAAAACATTTGTTGTCACAGGCGCCAGTCAGGGAATAGGGTTAGAGTCTGTACGAAACCTTGTGGACAAGGGTAACCAGGTGATATTTATAGCACGGACTCCACAAAAAGTGAATGCCGCACTTGAAAATATATTAACCACTCATCCTGATGCACCCGTTGCAGGGTATGCTGCTGATATGAGTCTACAATCAGACATCAGGGATGTAGCTGCAGAAATTATGAAAAAATATCCTGTGATCGATGGACTGATTAATAACGTCGGCACATGGATGTCAAATCATATTCTGACCAAAGAAGGTATCGAAACTGTCTATGCTACTAATCATTTGAGCTATGTTATGATGACACATCTTCTATATCCTGCGTTACAAAAATCACCAAACGGCCGGATCGTGAATGTGGCCAGCAATGCACATTCTTATGGAAAAATAAATATCCCTGATCCAGGCTATTCGAAAAATTATCATGGTCTTCGTTCCAATGGCCAGTCAAAATTGGCCAACCTCTATTTCACTTTTGAGTTGGAAGCATTAAAGCCGCATGACCATGTCAGTGTGTATGCTGCTTCGCCCGGTCTTGTTAAAACAGACATAGGTTTGAAGCATACGAATTGGCTACACACATTGGCATGGAAATTTAGACGAAGAAAAGGACAGACACCTGCTGAAGGAGCACTTACTTCTGTATTCTGTGCGACTGATCTTTCAGTTGAAAATATCAGTGGACAATATTGGGAATATTGTAAAGTAAAAGAAGTTTTTCCTTCGGCGAAGGATCCTCACTTAGGTGCGCAGTTGTGGGAGTTGAGCAACAGGATGTGCGGGATAGAGGATTATTTTAGTGAAAAGTGAAGAGTGAAAAAAAGCAACGCGGATTTAAGTTGAAAATTTAAGATCAATTTTCGGACTTCTAAACCCTTCACTCCCCGCTCCCTGCTTTTTCCTACCTTTACAGTTATCTCTTTATCAACCTGTATTTAAAGGTCTGTCAATCAATAGCTTATGGTTTTTCTTGAGTTTGAGCAGCCCCTTGAAAGTCTCTACGACCAACTCGCCCAGATCA
>JBDUDG010000076.1:0-10633 GCA_040003045.1 Saprospiraceae bacterium
GAAAAATCTACTGACATACTTGGTGGTCCACTTGATTTTGTATTGCACTCGATCGGGATGTCACTAAATGTGCGGAAAGGAAAAACATATACAGACATCAATCATGAATGGATGTTAAAGACACTGGATATTAGCGCCATTTCTTTTCACAAAATGATGCAGGTGCTTTACCAAATGGATGTAATGGCTGAAGGTGGATCAATATTGGCGTTGACATATATCGCTGCACAGCGCGTATTCCCTGATTATAGTGAGATGGCCGATGCAAAAGCATTATTAGAATCTTTTGCAAGAAGCTTTGGATATCACTTTGGCGTTAAGAAACGTGTAAGGGTCAATACACTTTCTCAATCACCTACTCGTACTACAGCAGGTAGCGGTGTGAAAGGTTTTGATGATTTTTTCAGCTATGCAGATTCCATGGCACCTTTAGGAAATGCGAGTGCAGAGGATTGTGCTAATTATTGCGCTGCACTCTTTTCAGATTATACAAAAGCTGTCACGATGCAGAATTTATTTCATGACGGTGGTTTCAGCTCTATGGGAATCAACCCTGCGGTGATGACCCGTGAATAGACTATTTCATATTCTTTGCGTTATATGGTACGCATGAATGCAAGCTTACGAATTTTACTTATACTCTTTATTCTACCAGGGCCATTCGCAACCCTTACACACGCCCAGATAAGAGATCGTGATCTGAATTCCATCGGTTCTTCTACCGTGACGGATACGCTTGATTCTGGTATCCTTCCACTGGATACACCTGCTGTCATGAGGTACGTTTTGATGAATGATCCCAAAGTGCTACATGCTCTAAAAGATACATTCACCTGGGATGACACAAGACATTTTCCATTGCGTTTTGATGAGGCACATTTGGGCAATTACGGATCTGCCTCTAGAACATTGGTTCCTTCTATTTCATATGAAACCGGATTTTCAACAGGATGGGATCAATATAATTCATATTTTATCCAACCGGATAGCTTCAGATTTTTCAATCAGGAAGTACCTGTTACTAAAGTTAAGTATTCGCAGTCCAGTAAAGAGGATACCTATGTTTCATTAACGTTCGGCAGAAGCTTTGCACGTGGTCTGAATCTGAGTCTGATCTATGACCGGATAAATCAGATCGGTGAATTTGCGCACCAAAGACAAAAAAATACGGCCCTGGGCATAGGGGTATGGCATAATTCTCCGTCAGGAAAATACGATGCTTTCTACATTCTTATTTCTAATGCCGCCGTAGCTGAGGAAAATGGAGGTGTATCTGATCCTGATTCGATAGGAAATCCCAGGTGGCCAGATATAAGAATTCCCGTTAACGTTCTGACTGGTTTGACGACGCACAAACACCGGAGCTTTGGAACAAAACAAATATTGCACCTTATAAATAATTCAGCGGGTCCAGGTTTTGATCTATGGCTGAAAGAAAATTATTCAACAGAACTTTATAAATACGCAGATGAAAATGCGACTGACGCTGCATCCTACTACGGTACAGAATATCTACCTGATCAGCGTGGCATAAGACAATTCACTTTTGAAAAAGAAAATCAATTAAGTGGTGGTATTGCACTTCCATGGGCAAAAGCCAGAACCGATATACAGACTTCCTTACGATTCAGATCTATTTCACTGCAGCAGGAACCCATCAGCAGAAATATATCCGAACTATTTTGGGAAGGTACTGGCGATTTTCATTGGATCAAAGCTTTGGAGTTGAAAGGTGAATTTTCTCTTGGACTGGGACAGGCGAATGGCTCGTATTTATTTCGCGCATCGGGAGTTCTGAATTCAGGCGTGGTGGGAAGATTTTCCGGATACTGGTCATTTGCAAGCAGGAAGCCTTATATGGTGGAGACCTCCTTGTTTGTCGATCAAACCCAGATATATCAATCCCATTTTAATAATCCATTTACAAATGATATTGGAGTGAGATGGGATTGGGAGAATCAACATCTTCATGCAGGCATTAACTGGCTCATCTTTGACAACTACATTTATTTCGATACCGCTGGTTTGCCGGCGCAAATCTCGAATTCATTTTCTTTGAAAAGATTTTACGCAGGTAAAGAATTCAATCTGCCATGGATCGGACTGAAAGGACAGGTAGTCTGGCAGCCCGATGCAAAAGAGGAACTTGCAATTCCAAACCTGCTTTACACGGCAGGATTTTATGGCCGAATTAAAATATTTGAAAAAAAAGTAACGCTGTTACCTGGTGTAGATGTCACATTTCATGATGCATATCACGGCATCACTTATTTTCCCGTCAATGGCAGATATCATCTCACCAACGGTCAGAACATCCCTGAGTATTTCCGCATAGATGCTGCGCTTGGAATGCGCATCAGATTTATAAAAGCTTTTGTCAGAATGGAAGATATTGCGGGACTCTGGGAAAAAAGAGTTCTATACCAGGCAGATTATTACCCGCATTACTCCGGGTATTTTAGGATAGGAATTGAAGCCGGGTTTTTTAATTGATCTTTTTATTAATTTGCCAATCTTAAAAATAATATCATGAAAAATACCATCTTATTTGCAACAGCATTATTTGTACTTCTTTTTACTGTCCGGGCGTCTGCCCAGGCAGATAAAATCGTGCGACCAAGTCCGCCTGCTGAGGTATCAGGTGTAATAGACAGTGCGAAGATCACCATCAACTATTCCTCGCCAGCTGTCAAAGGAAGACAAATCTGGGATGCCCTAGTGCCCTTCAATCAGGTATGGCGGACAGGCGCAAATGAAGCTACAACTTTTGAAACAACTAAAGATTTGATTATTAATGGTCAAAAGCTGCCTGCAGGTAAATATGGCCTATTTACCGTACCGGGAGAAAAGAGCTGGACAGTCATTTTTAATTCAGTTTGGGACCAATGGGGTGCATTCAAATATGATGCTGATAAAGATGTACTTCGTGTAAATGCTATTTCTGAAAAGGCACCTGAATTTCACGAGCACCTGTTGTTTATACTCAAAGAAAAAAGTGTGATTTTATCATGGGAAAACATTGAGGTCAAGTTTAATGTCCAATGACATTGACTTGTATTCCATGTAAAGCGTTCTAATATTTCCAGGAATAAATTAAAGGGTATAATTTGGAATAAGCTGATGTCCACGTTCCGCATAAAAATGATTGATGTAACGAACGATCTCGTCCGGATCATCCATGATGGGAATCAGGTCCATGTCTTCAGGATTGATGTTATGCTCCTTTTCAAGCATTACATTTAGGATCCAGTCTTTTAAACCTGACCAAAACGAACTGCCGACCATAATAACAGGGACCGGTGTTATTTTTTTAGTTTGGATCAGGGTCAGCACTTCGAAGATTTCATCCATTGTTCCAAATCCGCCAGGTAAGACAACGAAAGCCTGCGCATATTTGACAAACATCACCTTACGAACAAAGAAATAACGGTGACTCAGGTTTTTGTCGCTGTCGATATAGACATTATGTGATTGCTCGAAAGGGAGGTCAATATTTAATCCCACAGAAACTCCTCCCTGGAGACTGGCACCTTTATTAGCAGCTTCCATGATCCCCGGACCGCCACCGGTAATAATTCCATAACCTGCATCTGTCAGTTTCTGAGCGATTTTAACAGCAGTCTGATAATGTGGACTATCAGGCTTGGTGCGGGCACTTCCAAAAATGGAAATACAAGGACCTATTCTATTGAGCGATTCAAACCCATCCACAAATTCAGCAATTACCTTAAACATCGTCCAGGCATTTTCACCCTTGATCTGGGTCCATTGCTTCATTAACCTTGCAGGAGGTGGTGTTAATGCTTCTGACATATGCTGTTACATTTCTTTGAAGGAATAAATCCTAAAACTTGAAACAAAGATAATTACCATGAACTTAGTCCATCGCGGATTGGTAATTGGCGAATTCCTGTTCAATATATTTTTGAAGATCCCTCAATTCCGTAAACCGGGACAACACATCTCTCATCTCAAGTATCGATTGCGTTGTAGGCAGAACAAATCTCTCTATATCCTGTGCTGAAATGGATTTTCCACCTAAAATAATTAATCGCTCAACAACATTTTTGAGCTCTCGGATATTACCAGTCCATGGAAGTGACTGAAGCTTTTTAATGGCTTTTGTGTCAAACGATTTTTCAGGAATGCCGTAGTCTTTACAGATTTCGCTACAGAAATGCTGTATGAGTTCCGGGATATCATCTATTCGATCTTTAAGAGGTGGTACATCAATAATGATGACGGCCAACCTGTGATAAAGGTCTTCACGGAATCTTCCGGTGTCAATAAGTTTGCGAAGGTCCTTGTTAGAAGCCGCGATCACACGAACATCCACCCGAATCTGCTTTTCTCCCCCTACACGGACTATTTTGTTCTCTTGTAGAGCGCGAAGCACCTTGGCTTGTGCAGAGAGGCTCATGTCTCCTATTTCATCAAGAAAGATGGATCCTCCATTTGCAAGTTCGAATTTGCCTGTTCTTTGTTTTATAGCAGAAGTAAAAGCTCCTTTCTCATGACCGAATAATTCACTCTCAATTAATTCTGAAGGAATGGCGGCACAGTTGACTTCGACCAGTGCATGATCACATCGATTGCTCTTTTGATGGATCCAATGGGCCACGAGCTCTTTGCCGGTTCCATTTTGACCTGTGATCAACACGCGTGCCTCTGTAGGAGCCACGAGCTCAATCGTTGACATGATCTGGCCAATACATTTTGATTGCCCTATGATAGGCTGAAAACGAGTATTCGAGACTTTATTTTGTAGCACCTTTCGCTCGGAGATGAGTTCGGATTTTTCCATGGCGTTCCTTAATGTGATGAGTAGGCGATTGAGATCCGGTGGCTTTGAAATGAAATCAAAAGCTCCTTTCTTAACGGCTTCAACCGCAGTATCAATGGACGCATGACCAGAAATCATCACGACAGGTGTTTCGCGGGCCAGTTCCTGAATTTTATCCAATGCGTCCATCCCATCCATTTTGGGCATTTTGATATCAAGTATGATTACATCATATGGATTCTGCTTCACTTTGACCAGGCATTCCATCCCGTCAGCAGCCTCATCAACTTCATATTTCTCGAATTCCAGAATATCACGGAGAGTGTTCCGGATGCTGCGTTCGTCATCGACGATGAGGACTTTTGACATGACTATAGTTCGTTTACGTTAGAGGATATATATTATAATAATTTATCAAAAATAGAACATTGATTACAAATAACTTATAATTTATAAAAAATAATATATATTTTTGATAAAACACTAACAATCAATATATTACATATATAATGATGACAATTTCTAAAATCAAGAAAGAATGAATAGAATTTTAATGGATCTGCCAGGTGCTTCTGAAAGTCAAAAACTTAAAGTCCATCGGTCTGTGGTGGGTTATTTTTTGGAAAGATTTGATAGCGTTATATAAGCCATGAGACCCATTCCTGTTTCGATTGCGGACTCATCTATATTGAACCGGTTAGAATGAATAGGGTAATTTAATTTTTCATCTTTCCATCCGGTACCCAGTCTGTAAAATGTACCTGGAACTTCCATCGTATAGAACGCAAAATCCTCTGAGCTCATCCTCATAGGTAACTCATGAACATTATCTTCCCCGAGAAATTGTTTTGCCGCATTTTGGCATAGAGAAGTGATTTCAGGGTTATTAGTCAGGCTTGGATAGCCTTTGATGATATTTACATCTGCATTGCCTCCTGAGGCCTTTGCAGTAAGATCTACAAAATCATGAATTAACTGATGGGCTTTCAATCTCCACGTTTCATTCATCGCTCTGAATGTTCCTTCCAATTGAACTGAATCAGGTATCACATTGGTGGCGCCACCATTGGAATACATGCGACCTATGGTCAGAACTGAAGGTAACAAAGGATCAACCTTTCGACTGATCAACTCCTGCAATCCCACTACTAATCTTGAAGCAATCAGTATAGGATCAATGCAAAGATGAGGTGTTGCGGCATGTCCTCCTTTACCTCGAATAGTGATATAGATCTCATCAGATGAAGCCATATAAAGCCCTTTCCTAAAGCCGACATGTCCTGCGGGAAGAGAAGGATAAACATGTTGCCCAACGATCCATTCAGGTGCGGTGGGTTTCATGAGCCCTTCACTGATCATTATTGAAGCACCACCTGGCAATTTTTCCTCACCAGGCTGAAAAATAAGTTTTACTTCTCCACATAAATGTTCCCGATTCTTTTGCAAAATGGTTGCAGCACCAAGTAAAGAGCTTGTATGCACATCATGACCACATGCATGCATTACCCCTTCATGGAGAGAGCGATATGCAACATTATTTTCCTCCTGGATAGGAAGAGCATCCATATCTGCCCTGAGCATGGCTACTGGACCTTCTTTGTTTCCCTTGATTGAAGCTACTACGCCGTAACCGGCCCAACCTTCAGTAAATGCAATTCCCTGACGTGTTAAAAATTCTTTCACTTGTAAAGAAGTCCTCGACTCTTTAAAAGAAAGCTCCGGATGGGAATGGAGATCGCGTCTTATCTCCACCACGGACTGAAACAAATGTCTCGCATCGTCCTTAATGATTGAAATAATTTCTTTATCCATGGTGCAACGGGGTTTGGCCGATTTTTCTGAGCTGTGAGATCAGAATAGAAAAATCAGTGGTCCAGTGATAATCCCTAGCGTAAACATAATGAATGTGTTCCAGCCGATGTTGAATCTGAGCTTCAGGATCCGGATAGACAGGGCTGATAATTCCTGGAGGAAGTGAAGGAAGAGCAGACTTCAGAGGATCCGACGAGTGGTAAGATATCCATGTCCATTGGCCAATAAGTACACGGAATATATTTTGGAAAAAAGATTTTTTCTCCTGTTGAAAAAAGATCAACACAGGAGAAATGATCAACATCAATAAAGAAGAAGTAAAATCGAATATTCGTTTGGCTCTTAACGATGCCGGGTGTGACAGATTGAAATGAATTCGTATAGCATAGGATTCACCTTCTGTATCCCTGTTCATACTGCCGACGATATTCATCGTGGTCGAAGCAGCAAGCATGTATCTCAATCCTGATCCAAGTTGCGTCATGCTTTGTGTAAATTTTGAAAACGGGACATCTTGTGCAGAGAATATGATTTCACTTACTTTATGCACCCGAATCACATCTTCCAACATAGAAAGCTTGCCAAGAGAATCAGGTTGAATTACTAGTGCATTTTCAAAGGGAGAAACCGTTCCGACGATATGTATGTGGTCATGAGAACGATTAATCAATTCCTTAATCCGCTTGGTTTCCTCTTCGCCTGCGATGACGATAGCTTTCCGGTCTGTTCCGCTTTTTTCATTTTTAAACACCACTCGCCATGGGTTTATGTAGGTCCTCGACAGCCACATAAATATCATATAGAGTACAAGACCCATTAAAATGACCATTCTCGAAGTTCTCACATTTGTGGGTAAAATGGCATAGATGACAAGAATGACCAGTGTGGCCCATCCAAGCCCTATCCATGAAGATCTGGGAATTAAAGGCCTGTCATATGCACCATTTAAAAACATCACGACAGCTCCGATAAGTGCGTAAAGGGGTATGTTGAAAAAAAAGAATGAGGGTTGGAAATAGTCAGCCTGATGAAAATAATATTCTTCCCAAAATCTGCTAATAATAAAAAATGAAAAAGCCAGCATAAAAAAATCAAATACAAATGGCCACCATTTCTCTACAGATTGCCTGATGATTTTTACCAGGCCGTGAAAATAAATGGCCAGTGTGATAAGCTGTTTTTGGGCTTTGAACTCAGGATGTTTTTTTGCGAATATCAACATAGCCTGGTAAAATGTCAGAATGTAATTCAATGAAGATTTCCTTGTTGATTCTCCTTTGTAATGAATAATACTGGTGGTTGGCAAATAATAAATCGCATAACCAGCTTTTGTAATCCTATACGACAAATCAATATCTTCTCCATACATAAAATAATCCTCATCAAAAAAACCGGTTTTCATGAGAACTTTCTTTCGGATCATCATGAACGCACCCGTCAGAACTTCGATTTTTGCTGTTTCAAATTGACCGATGTGCCCCTGGTAATAACTGTTTAATTTTTGAGAACGGGTGAACAGTTTATATATTCCTGACATTTTCATGAATGATGCCAATAGAGTAGGAAGTCCCCTCTTAGATTCAGGCAGGTATTTTCCACTGCCATCCACCATGCGTACTCCAATAGCTCCTGCATCCTGATGCTCATCGAGAAAGTGAAGACAAATAGTGAAGGTATCTTCTGAGACAATGGTGTCCGGATTTAACACTACAACGTTATCTCCACGACAGATTTCAAAGCCCTGGTTATTTGCTTTTGCAAATCCCTTATTATCAGCATTTGAGACAAGGATAACGGAAGGAAAATGTTCTCTTAATAATTGCGGAGTGCGGTCAACTGATGAATTGTCCACGACGATGATCTCGCCATCGATACCTTGCATTGCCTGTTGAACAGACCGAAGACAGTTATCTAAGAAAGGGTAAACATTGTAACTGACGATTATGACGGAAAGTCTCAACTCGATGTGATGTTATGAACTTTCTGTCAATTCAATATTCGTCCGCGCAGTTATGGATCTCCCCAAGGTCACGCCATCAGCATATTCCAGCTCACCACCGAACGCCACACCTCTGGCGATCATGCTGATCTGCACGGGATGAGTTTTAAAAATCTTTGTCAGATAGAAAATAGTCGTCTCGCCTTCAATGGTCGGACTGATGGCCATGATCAATTCAGAGACATTATCCTTTTCGATTCTAATGAGAAGGCTTTCAATATTTAAATCCTGAGGGCCTACTCCATCAATGGGTGAGATGATCCCACCGAGAATGTGATATAGGCCATGATACTGGCCTGTATCTTCTATTGCCATTACATCGCGCTCTGATTCTACGATGCAGATCACATTTTTTTGTCTTGAGCGGTCAGCACAAATACTGCACATATCAGTGTCGGCCAGATTATGGCAGGTCTTACAGTTTTGAATATTCAATTTTATTCCATCAAGGCTTTCCATTAGTTCCGGAAGCAACGTGGTTTTATTTTTTAATAAGAATAAAGCTATGCGTAATGCACTCTTGCGTCCTATTCCAGGCAATTGTCCGATAGTGCGAACGGCGAATTCAAGATGTCTTGATGAATATTGTGACATATGGATAAGTAGCTGTTGATCTCTTTAGTTTTATTTTCAAACTGCCATCAGACAAGCATGGCCACAGGGTTCTCCATTAATTGTTTAAACGTCTGAAGAAATTTAGCACCGCTTGCACCATCAACCACTCTATGGTCACAGGACAATGTCACTTTCATTATTGAAGATGAAGTCACTTTGCCGTCCACGAGATTTAGTTCATCTGCTATAGTACCCACAGCCATGATGGCCGAATCAGGCGGATTGATAATAGCAGTGAATTCATCGATACCGAACATGCCGAGGTTAGAAACTGTAAATGTGTTTCCCTGCATTTCGGGTGGCTGCAATTTTTTCTGTCTTGCTTTTTCAGCTAGTAAAGCAATTGTGGAATTCATTTCACTCAGGCCCATTCCATCAGCGCCAAAGAGGACAGGCACCAGTAAGCCATCCTCTACTGCAACGGCCACGCCTATATTGATATTTTTATTTACCCTGATCTTGTCTCCCAGCCATGAGGAATTGATTGCCGGATGCATGCGAAGAGCCGTCGCACAGCCCTTTATGACAAAATCATTAATGGAAATCTTCAAACCTGATTGTTCATTGATCAGCTTTCGGGAAGCAATTGTACGGTCCATTTTAATCTTCATCGTGAGATAAAAATGGGGTGCTGAGAATTTACTTTCCACAAGTCTTTTTGCTATGATTTTTCGCATTTGGGAAACAGGCACCTCACCATATTGAACAGATGTAGGGATATTAGCTTTAGCTGATGGTGCTTTTTGACTGGATACAAAGCTCTCGACATCTCTTTTTACGATTCGTCCTCCATCACCACTTCCTGTCAGTGATGATATATCAATGCCTGCATCTGCTGCGATGGATTTTGCTAAAGGGGACGATTTAATTCTTGTTTCATTTGGCTGATTTACCTCGGGAGAGGATGAGTTATTATCAGTTTTTTGAGTAGCGTTTTCTGGAGTTTCATGTATGATTGAGGCTTTTTGTTGATTCCCATTTTCAACTGGAACGTGGTCATTCTCTTTTATGTTTGGTTTGGATTCGGTCTTTGGTGCTGCAGCCAGGACGCTTTTGTAGTCTTCATCCTTGCCCCCGATCACGGCTAATATGTCATTAACAGGCACGGGCCCTTCTTTCACGCTGATATAGAGAAGATAACCTTCATTGAAGCTTTCAAGTTCCATGGTGGCTTTGTCCGTTTCAACCTCAGCAAGAATATCTCCCGGGGATACTTTATCACCTACCTTCTTCAGCCATCCAACGATATTGCCTTCCTCCATTGTATCACTAAGGCGGGGCATCCGTATTATTTCAGCCATTTTGATTGTGCTTTATTTGATTATGTAAATTTAGCTATATAGAATTTAGAAAAGGAATATAGCTGGTGTAAAAAGTCAAAAGCCCCTGATCACAAGTGAACAGGAGCTTTTGAGTAAATAAAA
>JBDUDG010000077.1:0-10576 GCA_040003045.1 Saprospiraceae bacterium
CTAGAAATAAATTATTTTTTGTTACGCTCTTGCGCTTTTATGCTCCCACAATTAACTCATCCCTCCCAGGTCCCACTGAAATAAAAGATATCGGTAACCTTAATTCCTTCTCGAGATAAGTAATGTAAGATTTTACTTCTCTTGGTAATTCCTCAAAAGAATCTGCAGAAATATCTTTCATCCAGCCCGGATGCTGACTGAGCACCACATCCGTAATCCCTTCCATCATATCAAAAGGAACCTGTTGCGTAATGGTTCCGCCTGTCTCATATTCGTTAGCTACTGAAATGAATTCGAACATATTCAGTACATCAAGTTTGGTAAGCGCTATGTGCGTAGTACCGGTGATCATAGCTGCGTATCTAAGCTGAGGGAGATCAATCCATCCACATCTCCTCGGTCGACCTGTTGTACTTCCAAATTCATTACCTGCTTTACGAAGCCTTTCTCCTTCCTCGCCAGTCAATTCTGAAGGGAATGGTCCGGACCCAACACGTGTACAATATGCTTTTGAAACTCCGATTACCTTCCTGATGGCAGTAGGAGGAATTCCCAAACCGCTGCATACACCTGAAGAAATGGTGTTAGATGAAGTGACATAAGGATATGTTCCAAAATCAATATCAAGCATCACACCCTGTGCTCCTTCCGCCAGAATGGAATGCCCCGATGCCAGATGATCAAAAAGAAAATATTCCGCATCGATCAAGTCGAGATGCCTCATCCGTTCAATAGCCTCAAACCAATTATTCTCATCACTCTGAAGATCAAACGTTGTTTCCGGGTACTGCCGGAGTAGCTTGAGATGCTTGTCACGCAACACAACATATTTTTGAAAAAAATTCGGGCTCAGGATATCACCCACACGTAGACCATTTCTGCCGGTTTTATCCATATAGCATGGTCCTATTCCCCGCAACGTTGAACCGATCTTTTGTTCTCCTTTCGATGCCTCAGATGCCATGTCAAGCAATCTGTGCGTAGGGAGAATTAGGTGCGCTTTCTTCGCTATATGCAGGCGATCTGAAGCATTGCAACCACCTGCCGCCAGTGTATCGATCTCACGGATCAGAGTCACGGGATCAATTACTACACCATTGCCGATAACGTTGATCATGTGTTCATGAAAAATACCGGAAGGAATCGTGTGAAGCACCGTTTTTTTGCCATCAATCCAGAGCGTATGTCCAGCATTCGGACCTCCCTGGAACCTACACACCAATTGGTATTGATCTGCGAGATAATCGACTATTTTTCCCTTCCCTTCATCACCCCACTGAAGACCTAACAAAACATCTACCGCCATGTGTAAGATTATAAACAAACAAAGGGCTCACGGCCCTGAAGTGTAAAGATAAAAAAAGCATTGGGCATAGGGCATGGAGCAATTGACAATTAAGGAGAAGGAATAGTAAGTTGTAAAAAAATGATATGAGATTTGAGACGCAGTTACAGAAATTCTAAAAAAATCGTGTAACGACACAAGGTCGGAGAAAAATAAAAAATATAGGACATCACGCAAATTTAACTCGTCCACGTTCGAAATAATTTAGAGAGTCATGTTGATAATCCCAAACTCCTACTTTAAACGATGACTTTAAATAATCATCATGCTACACTCCCGAAGCTTCACTAAATTATCTCGGGTTCTTCATTGAGTTCAAAATGCTCTATGGTCTATCCTCTATGCCCATTACTCCCTACTCCCTGCTACTTCTTACATCCTCCCTTACAATGCCCATACAGATTCAAACTATGATGATCAATAGTAAAATCCAAAAGATCACCCATAGTATTTTTTATTTGCTGAATTCGAGGATCACAAAATTCAACAACCTTTCCACACTGCATACAGATCAGGTGATCGTGCTGCTTGAAGCCATGGGATTTTTCGTACTGTGTGAGGTTTTTTCCAAACTGGTGCTTCGTGATGAGATCGCAATGGACCAGGAGCTCAAGAGTATTGTACACAGTAGCGCGACTGACCCGGTAATTTGAATTTTTCATGTGGATGTACAATGCTTCTGCATCAAAGTGATCTGAGCGATTGTAGATTACTTCGAGTATCGCATATCTTTCGGGAGTTCGGCGCAGGTTGTGTTCTTCAAGATGCTTTGAAAATATTGCTTTGACATCTTCGAATGATCCACGCGATGGACTATGTTGTGCTGTTGCGGATGAAAGCATAGTTTTAATTGTCACGATATACAGAGGAAATACCCTGTAGATTTTTTAATGAACGGATGACAATATTCAATTGATTCTTATTATTGACCACAATCGAAACTTTTCCTTCGAAGTAACCTTGTTTTCCTTCAATACTCAGAGAACGGATGTTGATTCCTAAGCCTGAGCTTATTTTGTTCGTTACTCTTTCGATCACACCAGGTCCATCATCCACACCGGTTATTCTTAGATTGACCACACTCTGCACATTTCCAGAAGTGACCCATTCTGCTTTTTGTACGCGGTATCCATAACTTGCTATTAAATGTGTAGCATTCGGACAATTGCTGCGATGGATTTTAACACCCGCACCCGCGGTCACATATGCAAATATTTCATCGCCAACCACAGGATTACAACATGTGGCTAAAGCATATTTATATTGTTCACCATCTTCGCCTCCAATGCTGATCCGGGGATGCACAGTATCTTTTCCAAGAGCTGGTGAAGTAGATGGTTCAGTATCAGAAACACTTGTACGCGGTTGTTTGACAGGGAAAACAATTTTTCCACCTTCCACATCAAATTCTCTGATCTGCGCCATATCGAATTGATCGACGGCAATGTCATAATAGAAATCAAGTCTGGAATTATAGCCATAATATTTGACGAGCTGATCTACATTTTCTTCAAGATCAGCTTTCATACCACGCAATTTCCGTTCGAGTTTCTCCATTCCTTCCTCGGATTGGGTCTTCTTCGAATCTTTAAGTGCCTGACGAATTTTCGCTCTCGCTTTACCAGTCACTGCCATTCGCAGCCATTCTTCGTTTGGCTTTTGATTACGGTTGGTAATGATTTCTACCTGGTCACCATTATTCAGCTTATAACCCATAGGGACCATCTTGTTGTTGATCTTGATGGCCGTGGCATGATATCCAATGTCAGAGTGAATCGCAAATGCAAAATCCAGTGCAGTAGCACCTTTTGGCATTACTTTGAGATCACCTTTTGGGGTAAACACATATAGCTCTTCTGCATACAGATTCGTGCGGAAATCACTCATGAATTCCAACGCATCCTTATGCGTATCATCCAGCATGTCACGAATATTGTCGAGCCAGTTTTCGTAGATATACTGTTGTGTATTTACATTCTTATACTTCCAGTGCGCAGCGAAACCCCGTTCTGCTATTTCATCCATTCGTTCTGTGCGAATCTGGATTTCCACATAACGTCCTTTAGGTCCGATGACTGTTGTATGCAATGACTCATACCCATTTGACTTTGGCGTCGTGATCCAATCCTTCAATCTTTCCGGGATTGGAGTATGTGTTTCTGTCAGGACACTATAAACAAGCCAACATGCTGATTTTTCTTTTTGCGCTGGAACATTTAATACAATTCGGATAGCGAAGAGATCATAAATTTCTTCAAATGGGACTTGCTTCTTTTTTAATTTATTATATATAGATGAAATGGATTTCGGTCTGCCGACGATCCGGTATTCAAGTCCTAATTCTTCAAGTTTTTCTTTTAGTGGTTTGATAAACTCCCGGATATATCTCTTCCGTTGCTGTTCACTTTCGGTCAGTTTCTGTTCGATTTCATGATATATCTCTGGCTCCTGGATAGAGAGTATGATATCCTGGAGCTCAGACTTCACATTGTACAAACCCAGACGATGGGCGAGGGGAGCATAGATATAATCTGTTTCGGCTGCAATGCTAAGCTGTTTGTTTCTTGGCATCGGTCCTATCGTCCGCATATTATGCAGCCTGTCCGCAATTTTAATCAGGACTACCCGGACATCTTCAACAAGGGTTGAAAGAACTTTTTTAAAATTTTCAGCTTGTTGTGATGGGGCATTATACAAACCATCCAGCTTTGTGAGGCCGTCTACGATATGGCCGATTTTTTCTCCGAATTCTCTTCGGATATCTTCGATAGTGACATCGGTATCTTCGACTACATCATGAAGAAGTGCACACACTGCAGCTGTCGGACCTAATCCAATTTCATTGACACATATTCTGGCGACTTCGATGGGATGAAAAAAATAAGGCTCGCCACTTTTTCGTCTTTGTTTGCTGTGCGCTTCGAGACCCATTTCAAAGGCCTTTCGAAGGTTTTTCTTATCGGTATCATCCAGCGGCGCTGGCAAAGCCTTCATCAGCCTCCTGAACTCGCGTTGAAGGGCTAATTGTTCATTTTCTGATATGCCTGACTGCGTATGTGGCATGAGTACACAAGTTAAGGACAAAAGTCCTGATGCCGGCGTTAATGGCTTTCAAAGCCGGATAGTTGTAAACGCAGTCTTTAATTAGGGCGTTCATTTTTTCAATTAATGTCTACATTTGCCATCGTTTTTGGAATAAGCGGGTATGGCGAAATTGGCAGACGCGCTAGACTTAGGATCTAGTGCCGCAAGGCTTGGGGGTTCAAGTCCCTCTACCCGCACTTCTTCCAGAACCTTTCTGCCCGGTTATGGGTTTTTACCCGGGTTCTATATCCTCGAAACCTCAATATTTACTTCACTTAAGAAGCCCTCAAATAGTATATACAAGGATGAAAATTGATTTTAACCGCGTCGATGACCTCAATGCCAGGCTAACTTTAGTAATCGAACATGCAGATTATGTAGCAAAACTGGATGAAAACATCAAAAATTATAGCAAAAAGCTCAATATCAAAGGCTTCAGATCAGGTAAAACGCCGAAGAGTGTCTTAACCAAAATGTATGGTAAAGGAATGCTTGAGGAGACTGTATCTACTTTGCTCAACGATAAGTTATTCGGATACCTTGAGGATGAGAAAATTGAAATCTTTGGAAGTCCAGTCATGGCCACAGATGCTGAACCGGTTGACTTTAATCCAAAGAGCCCTGGTGATTATACTTTTGCTTTTGACCTTGGGCTCAAGCCCTCATTTGATCTCAAATACAATGATGAAACTCCCCTGAATATCAAGACAGCTTTGACCGATCAGGATGCCCTGGATGAGGATGTTTTACGATACAGAAGGGTATTCGGAGCTGAAGAGAACGTACATGAGGACGGTTCCATAGAAGAGCATGACAGAATAGGTATTAAGCTGAACAGGATCAATTCGGACGGCACTGTAGACGAGAATGGAACTGAAACCATGGTTGATCTGGACCGCATTCGTGGCGAAGCGAAAACAATGCTACCCGGAAAAAAAGTTGGGGATTCAGTGGAAGAAGATATTCAGAAATTTATGGGGTATGAAAGGACTATGCTCGTCAAAAATACACTTGGTCTTGAAGCCGATCCTGATCCTGAAAATCCACTGATATACAAGATCACCATTCTCAGCATTGCCAGACCTCAGGTGAGCGAACTCAGTGGAGAGCAACTTTCAAAATATTTAGGTTCTCATGTTGAAGATGAGGCATCTTTCCGGAAAATGTTAGAGGAAAGAGAAAACCAGTCAAATGCGACACGGACTGATGAAATGAAAAAATTGACTGTCCGGCATGCGCTTCTTCAGGCCAACCCTTTTGAAATTCCTGAAGAATTTTTACTCAATTGGGTGAATGCGCAACGCGATCAAAAGATTGTATCAGGTTCGCGGGATGCTGGCAAATTATTCCGAGAAGCAAAATGGTCCTTACTTCTCAATAGGATTGCAAAAGAATTGGGCCTTGAAGTCGCCGAAAAGGATGTTCAGAGCCAGATGACAAAATGGATCGTTGAGAATGTTGATTACAGACAGACTGATGTTCGGAAACTTATGAAAGAACTCCATGCAAATGAATACTTTATGAGCACAATGAAAGAGAATGCATTGGAAGAATTGGTCTTCATCAACATACTACCTAAATACCAGTTTGAAGAAACCGGAGCAACACCAGAAGAATTTGAACATGCGTTCCACGATCTACATCATCATTTATTTGACCATGGTGATCATTCACACCATTCACATGCTTAATACTCTTAAATTAGCGTTTTAACTTAAAAGACATCTCATAGATATGAATCACAATAACGAATTTTATAAATATGCCACCAAGCACGCCGGAATATCCAGCGCGCATCTCGAGAAATACATGCAGACCTCTGTGCCCGATATCAATGGATTTACTCCACAGGTCATCGAGGAGAGGCAGATGAATGTAGTCGGCATGGATGTGTTCTCCAGGTTGATGATGGACAGGATTATTTTCCTTGGTGTGCCTGTCAATGATTACGTTGCGAATGTCATTCAGGCACAGCTTCTTTTTCTGGAATCAACAGATAATAAACGCGACATCCAGATGTTTATCAATAGCCCGGGTGGGAACGTTATTTCCGGTTTAGGTATTTATGATACTATGCAATATGTATCTCCTGAGATCGGAACGATATGCACAGGACTTGCAGCTTCGATGGGAGCGGTGTTGTTAGCAGCAGGAACAAAGGGCAAAAGAACTTGTCTGCCACATAGCAGGGTCATGATTCACCAGCCAAGCGGAGGCATGCAGGGACAATTTACCGAAATGGAAATTTCATACAATCTTATTAAGAGTATGAAAGACGAGTTGTATGCAATCATGGCCAAGCATACCGGTAAGACCATTGAACAAATAGAAAAAGATTCTGACAGGGATAACTGGATGTCCTCATATCAGGCAAAAGAATATGGCCTGGTAGATGAAGTATTGACAAGAAGTAAATAAATGCCGTGGCGGGGACTTCACTCCTGCAACCAGTAAAATATAATATTATGAAAACTAGTGATGATCAATTCGGTTGTTCTTTCTGCGGACGCGACAAGAAAGAAGCACTCATACTCATCGCCGGGATTGAAGGACATATCTGTGAGCTGTGCGTCGAGCAGGCTTATGAAATAGTTCGTCAGGAGTTGTATGACAATGAGGCGAAAAGCAAGAAAAAAGATGAAAGTCTCGATGTTCCGGAACATATCACGCCACAACAAATCAAAAAATATCTTGATCAGTATGTGATAGGCCAGAATGAGGCAAAGAAATGTATAAGCGTTGCAGTATACAATCACTACAAGCGGATTAAGAATAAATCCATCGATGAAGTAGAGTTAGAGAAATCAAATATTCTTCTCGTCGGACAAACCGGTACAGGTAAAACACTTATTGCAAAGACCATTGCCAAAATGCTTGATGTCCCGTTTGCAATTGTTGATGCGACGGTTTTTACAGAAGCAGGTTATGTGGGTGAAGATGTGGAAAGTATGTTATCACGTCTTCTCCAGGCTTGTGATTATAATGTTGAAGCTGCTGAGCGCGGTATAGTGTACATTGATGAAATTGATAAAATAGCCCGCAAGAGTGACAATCCAAGCATCACCCGCGATGTATCTGGTGAAGGCGTTCAGCAGGCGATGCTAAAAATCCTTGAAGGAACAGATGTATTAGTCCCACCACAAGGCGGTCGAAAGCATCCAGAACAAAAACTTGTTAAAGTTAATACACAAAATATTCTATTCATAGCGGGAGGAGCATTTGATGGTTTGGAAAAGATCATTTCCCGACGTCTCAACAAGAATGTGATCGGCTATGGCAACCAGGATAGCAAGACTATAGATGCAGATAAAGTGGTGCATTATGTATCGCACAAGGATCTCAAGACGTTCGGTCTCATACCTGAATTGGTCGGCAGGTTGCCAGTGCTCGGATATCTTGAGGCTTTAGATGAAGAGACTTTGGTTCGCATCATGACCGAGCCTCGCAATGCATTGGTGAAACAATACAAACGCTTATTCGAGCTTGAAGGCATTAAATTCACTATTACGGAAGGAGCTATTGAATTTATCGCCCAAAGAGCCATTGAGTTCGGTCTCGGCGCGCGGGGCCTGCGATCCATTTGCGAAGCCATCATGATGGATGCAATGTTCGAATTGCCATCCAAAAAAGATGTGAAGACCTTCGAAGTTGATCTCCGCTATGCAAAGAGTAAGCTGGATAAAGTACAGTTGAAGAAGCTGAAGGTGGCTTAATGGGATTTAAGTTTTAATCCTGACTTTAAGATTTACATTGTTCGCAGTCATAGACACGTGAAACGTCAGCATTGTTCGCGGTCATAGACACGCGAACGTCAATTACCGATTTCCCCAGCTTCCTGCCCCAGCTCTCTGCTTTTTTTGTTTTCTAAATTATTATAGTATATTTATCTATCCTCCCGGACAAATTATAAAGAACTGTCATGCATCCTATTTTGATGCACTGGTCTTATTTTAGATATATCGACATGATCTCTCCACCCTGGCCGTAAAACAGTCAGGGTTTTTTTATCCAGGAAACTCCCATATTTGCACCTTATGCGATGGCGGATAGACCTAAGTTATTTAGGAAGAGAATATTGCGGCTGGCAAAAACAGCCGGGTGATATTACCATACAACAGACACTGGAGGAAGCATTCTCAACGATTCTGCGTGAGCAGGTGGAGATCACAGGTTGCGGCCGGACTGATGCGGGAGTTCATGCAAGAAGCTACACCGCTCATCTGGATATCTCTTCATCCATTCTTGCTCGAAAATTCCTGTATCAGATCAATTCAATACTTCCACTGGATATTGCAGTTCAATCCATCTCAGAAAAGGATCATCAATTTCATGCCAGACACAGTGCCGTTGAGAGACATTATAAGTATTATATCCATTTTGAAAAAAATCCATTTCTACGTGAGCAGTCTTTTTATTTCAATCAGAATACTGAACTGGATATGATGGCGATGCAGGAAGTGGCATTGCTGATTAAAAAGTATACAGAGTTTTTACCTTTTTGTAAGACAGGTTCGGACGTTGAGCATTACAAATGCAATATCACTGAATCACTCTGGGTATTCGAAGAAGGGAAGGCAACCTTCTCCATCAAGGCAAATCGCTTTTTACGTGGCATGGTCAGACTTATCGTTGGTACCTGTCTTAATGCAGGTTTAGGAAAATTGAATGGGAAGACTATCCAGGAATGTCTTGATTTACAAGTCCCTTTGCCAGTTCAATGGAGTGTGCCACCGGAAGGATTGTTTTTGGAGGGTGTTGTATATCCTGAGGACATTATTTTGTGACGTATTGCTTCGGCTCCAGGTTCGAAAGTCTACTTCAAATGTTAAGCGAAGCGAAACATTACAGTAGAATTTTCCATCGCTCGCTGAGCGGGAGTCGAAGCGATACGATGAATGTAGTGGTCTCCTATTCATCAGGAAACAGCTTAAACGAAGATGCAAAATCATTGATTTTGTTGTGCAGGTCATGTAGCGCAGCATCATTTCTATTCATCAATGCCGTGTCAATCCATTCAACGATCTGAATACAATCTTTTTCATTCATTCCTCTTGTTGTGATTGCGGCAGTGCCCACTCTTATTCCTGAGGTGACAAATGGACTATGCTTGTCAAAAGGTACCATGTTTTTATTGACAGTAATATCAGCTTTGATCAGTGTATCCTCAGCTTCTTTTCCGGTCAATCCTTTATTAGAAAGATCAATCAGCATGAGATGATTGTCCGTTCCTCCTGAAATGATATTGTAGCCTTTTTCAACAAATGCTTTCGACATTGCCTGTGCATTGGATATGACTTGTTTGGAATATCGTTTGAATTCTGGTGTTGATGCTTCAATGAATGAAACCGCTTTCGCAGCGATCACATGCTCGAGTGGTCCGCCCTGCATTCCTGGAAATACACCACTGTTGAGAATAGCTGACATTTGGATCGGTTCGCCTTTCTTTGTTTTGCGGCCCCACGGATTATCAAAATCACGGCCCATCATGATGATGCCACCTCTCGGTCCTCTAAGTGTTTTGTGTGTTGTAGATGTGACAATGTGACAATGCTGCATGGGATCATTTAACAAACCCATTGCAATAAGTCCGGCTGGATGTGCAATATCAGCCATCAGCAATGCACCTACTTCGTCTGCGATAGCCCTGAACCTGGGATAATCCCAATCACGGGAGTAAGCCGATGCGCCACAAATAATCAGTTTTGGTTGATGTTCTAAAGCCTGTTGATGCACGCTGTCCATATCAATTCGACCGGTTTCCTGTACGACATTATAAGGGACTGCATGGAACGTAAGGCCACTATAATTAACCGGTGAACCATGGGTCAGGTGCCCACCATGAGCGAGATTAAATCCAAGGATAGTATCACCGGGTTTTAAGACTGCGAGATAAACTGAAGAATTAGCCTGCGCTCCGGAATGAGGTTGCACATTAGCATACTCCGCCCCAAAAAGTGATTTCAAACTGTCGATAGCTATCGTCTCGATCTCATCCACTACCTCACAACCACCATAATATCTCTTGCCGGGGTATCCTTCTGCATATTTATTGGTCAGACATGAACCCATTGCCTCCAGTACTGCCATGGAAGTAAAGTTTTCGGATGCAATGAGTTCGATCCCTTTCCGCTGCCTGTTTTCTTCTTT
>JBDUDG010000408.1:0-3141 GCA_040003045.1 Saprospiraceae bacterium
CTTCTATCGTATCGCGAGTCGTGCCGGGAGTTGCAGAAACGATGGCGCGATCTTCATTTAATAATTTATTCAGCAAAGTAGATTTCCCTGCATTCGGACGTCCTGCTATGACTGTTGGTATTCCTTCTTTGATCGCATTTCCAAGATGGAATGTTTCTTTCAGTCGCGAAGTCAAGGTGATGAGAATATTCACCAGCTCTTCAAGTTTTGATCTGTTGGCAAATTCAACATCTTCTTCACTGAAATCAAGTTCGAGCTCGATGAGACTTGCAAAGTCAATTAGTTTTTCTCTTAGATATCTAATCTCTCCTGATACTTCACCTTTCATTTGTTGCATAGCCATGCGGTGGGAAGCCTGCGTTTGGGAAGCTATAAGATCTGCGACAGCCTCTGCCTGTGAAAGATCCATCCTGCCATTTAGAAATGCACGCAAGGTAAATTCTCCAGGATCAGCAGGTCGCGCTCCCTGTCGAATAAGCAAGGCTGTAATTTCTTTCAGCACATAAGGTGATCCATGACAACTTATCTCAATGACGTCTTCAGAAGTGTACGATTTCGGTGATTTGAAAATGCTCACAACTACATCATCGATGATCTGTCCATCTTCATCAAAGATCCTGCCGTAGTGGAGTGTATGTGATTCCGCTCGCGATAATATTTTCCCTTTAAAAATGTGCTCCGTAATCGAAATCGCCTTCGGACCGGACAATCGGATCATTCCTATTGCAGATATTGTCTCGCCTGTAGCAATTGCAACGATGGTATTATTATTCACAGGGGTAAAATACGAAATACCAAGGACGAGAAAAGAAGTAGGAAATACGAAATACGAACGATTGAAAAATTAAGGAACGCAGATCATCATGTTGATCATGATTATTCATGATAAAAAAGAGGGCGCGGATCAGTTAAGAAAAATTACTTGTGAATTATTCATGTTAAAAAACAGTGGTTATAGGTTAATTCGGAAATATCAATATCCAATATGTAATCAAACCCTAATTTACCATAATTATTTTTATTAAATCTGCGTCCTTTTTGTTTGAGCCGTGAGTTTAACACTTAAAAATCAAATCATGAAAAACCATGATGATCACGACAAATCTACGTTCTAAAAATTATATCAGGAATGCTTTACGGCTTCCGTTTTAAAATACTGCTTTGGTGTATGACCAAACTTTTTCTTAAAAGCGGAAATAAAATGACTTGGATTCTGATATCCGATCTTGAAGGCAACTTCCTTGACAAGATATTCACCTGAATGCAGCATCTGCATGGCAATATCCAATTTGTAATCAGAATGAAACTGGTGGATCGTCTGTCCGTATTGAAATTTATATCCTTCCTTGAGCGTATTACGTGGTAATTCAAATTTCAGGGCCAACGATTCCGGAACGGGTATTTGTTCAATATGGTCAATAATATGTTTTCTGACCTGGTTGAGCTTTTGTTCAATATTATGACTCATCGCGACAGGGCAGATATCAGAAGGATGTCCAAATGCGGTCTCCATCAACAAGCTAAATATTTCAAAGAATTTACCCTGTTCAAAAAGATGTTTGAAGGGAGGATTGATCTTGTGATGAAACAACTGATCAAAACTCATCATGGTAGAAGGACTCATGGGAATAATGCGCATCAGATCACGCAGGTTCATCCGCGATTCCTGCTGCAAATGTGCTTCTTCAAAATTGGGATTGATCAGCTTGTGCAGAGTACCGATTTCCATCCTGGTCACAAAAAACGAAGATGAAGTCTCTGTTATGATTTTCACTTGCCAGTCACTTCTTGGAAAGGCCAGAAAAATAGCATCACACTGATTGATTTCGACCGGGTGCGGGATGAAGGAAGCCTGAAGTTGAACAGAGCCAGATTTGCAGCAAAACAATAAAAGTTCCAGCGGGCTGGCCTGAAGATCAAACTGCACCATGTCGGCAGTTTCATATGCTTTGACATTGGCCTGTCCTTTCAGATCGACTTCTGCTGAATGAAATACTTTTTTGGTGGTTTGGATGCTTTCCATGCGTTTGATTGACACAAATTCCCAGGAAAAGGTTTGATTTGGCTTGCAAATAACTCTATTTCAGGCCCTAATAGTATCTCCCTTCTTCCTGAACGGGGCACAAAGGTAACTGATTGGGGTTTAAAATGCATGGAAGGCTTATAACTTGTTAATTAAAGATTTTACATTTTCTGCCCTATGCGCTCTGCTCTCCGCCTTTTGCTCTCTGCCGAAATTTCACGAACTTTGAAGGCTCAAAATTTATCTACATGTCGACAGTCACCGATTACCCACAAACGCGCAATTTCATAGGAGGAAAATTCATCCAGGAATCAAATAAAACCATGGATGTCATCACTCCTCTTTCCGGTGAGAAATTGTCGCAAGTCACCCTCTCCGATGCTGCAGAACTTGACAGAGCAGTTCAGACTGCAAAAGCCGCATTTCCAGCATGGTCTGCCACGCCTATCAAAGAAAGAGTCCAGATTTTTTACAGATATAAAACCTTATTGGAAAATAATCTAAAAGAACTGGCAGAACTGGTTCATGCTGAAAATGGAAAGACCATCGAAGAAGCCACTGCTGAGGTGGAGAAAAGCATAGAGCTCACAGAATTTGCGTGCTCTTTGCCACAATTAATTTCAGGTGAATTACTCGAAGTAAGCAAAGGGGTGGAATGCAGAGTCGAACACAAACCTCTCGGTGTTGTTGCATCGATTGCTCCGTTTAATTTTCCAAATATGGTTCCACACTGGACCATTCCCAATGCACTTGCACTAGGTAATTGTATGATTTTGAAACCTTCCGAACAGGTTCCTATTTCTGCAATTCGAATTTCTGAATTATTGAAAGAAGCTGGTTTGCCTGATGGTGTTTTTAATGTAGTAAACGGGGACAGAGAAATTGTCGAAGCTATTTGCGATCATCCGGATATCGAGGCTGTTTCATTTGTAGGTTCAACTAAAGTTGCAAAGATTGTATACCGCCGTTCTACAGGTAATCTCAAAAGATGCGTCGCATTGGGTGGTGCAAAAAATCATCTCATCGTTTTACCTGATGCGCATCCCGATATGACCGCTTCGAATATTACAGCAAGTATGAGTGGTTGTGCAGGTCAGCGATGTATGGCTGCATCTGCA
>JBDUDG010000078.1:0-10571 GCA_040003045.1 Saprospiraceae bacterium
ATTGAGATTCTGCCTGTTCAGGTGTAAAACCCAAAAGTTTAAAGTTCTTTTCCTGCAATGCGCGGTCATGGATCCGTATAGAGCCACCTCCAATTTCAACACCATTGATGACAAGATCATATGCGTCTGCGCGAAGAGCTTTCATCGTTTCATGATCACCATCCAGCATGCGATCTATATCGTTCGTTTTCGGTGAGGTAAATGGATGGTGCATCGCATGAAAACGCTCCGATTCTTCAATCCATTCCAATAATGGAAAATCCAGCACCCACAAAGGCTTGTAAACTTTTGCATCGCGTAGCCCAAGTCGTGTTCCCATTTCAAGACGAAGATCATTGAGTTGTTTGCGCACCCTGTCTTTTTCACCGGAAAGGATCAGCAACATATCATTCGATGAGGCACCGGCTCTTTCACCCCATTTCTTCAATTCATCGTCACTGTAATATTTTCCGACAGAACTCTTAATAGATCCATCTGTTCCGAATTTAATATTCACCATTCCCTTCGCCCCGATCTGTGGCCGTTTCATCCATTCGATCAGATCATTGAGCATTTTGTTTGAATAGGCTTCTGCCTGACCTGGCACTAATATTCCAACAATAAGTTCGGCCTCATCAAACACTCCAAATCCTTTTCCCTTCGCCAGGTCATTGAGTTCAATAAATTCCATTCCAAATCGCACGTCCGGCTTGTCAGAACCATAGCGTGCCATCGCATCATCATATGACATGCGTGGGAATACTCCAAGATCAATGTGCAGTATCGTGGAAAATAAATGCCTTGTCAGTGCTTCAAAAATATTGAGCACATCTTCCCTGGTGACAAAAGCCATCTCGCAATCAATCTGTGTAAATTCAGGTTGTCTGTCCGCCCTCAGGTCTTCATCCCTGAAGCATTTAACGATCTGAAAATATCGATCCATTCCAGCAACCATCAGTATCTGCTTAAAGGTCTGAGGGGATTGTGGGAGTGCGTAGAATTGTCCTGCATTGACACGACTTGGTACTACAAAATCACGCGCACCTTCCGGGGTGCTCTTGATCAAATTAGGTGTTTCTACCTCTATGAAACCTTCTCCGGAAAGAAACTTCCTTGTTTCAAGGGCGACCTTCGCCCGAAAGATCAACTTTTCCTTCACGGGCGTCCTCCGAATATCAAGATACCGGTATTTCATCCTAAGCTCCTCACCCCCATCAGTTTCATCTTCAATGGAAAAAGGAGGGACTTTGCTCGCATTTAAGGTCTTCAACTCAGTTACAACTATTTCGATGTCTCCTGTAGGCCTGTTCGGATTTTTACTGGTACGCTCGCGGACTGTGCCACTCACCTGGATCACATACTCCCGACCCAGTTTCCTTGCCTGAAGACAGAGCGAGGAATCATCTTCCATATTGAATATGAGCTGCGTAATCCCATACCGGTCCCGCAAATCAATAAATGTCAATCCCCCCAGGTCCCTGGAAGCCTGCACCCATCCACTTAACGCTACACTTTTTCCGGCATCTGATAACCTGAGCTCCCCGCAAGTATGTGTTCTGTACATGTTTAATTCCACTTAGATTTAGCCGACAAAAGTAATCCATTCAGCGTGAGAAGATGGCGATATGGAAAAGCCAGGAGGTCTTTCAAGGCTTGCCACTGATAAGTAGAATCCAAAAGATCGAAATGCGAGACACCAGAATCGTTTTCTTGAGCATGACCAGCGCTTTTCTACATTTGGTCAATGTTTCAAGCCATTCAAGTCATTTGGTTAGCCTGTCTGGTGATTATTTCACTGTATCATCTGTATATTTTCTGGCATGCACAACCTGCTAAGTCATCTAAGTCCGTAGCGCCCCTTCAAGGGGTCAGCATTATTATCGCCTCTAAAAATGATTCATCTCTTCTTCAAAAGCATCTGGACCAAATCATCCACCAGGATTATCCCGATTTTGAAATCGTGATTGCCGATGATCACTCGGAACTGGCAGAAAGAAAAAAACTTGATGAGCTCAAACAGATATGGCCAGATTTGAAAATCGTGCAGTCTCCATTGGTTGGGAAAAAGTATGCTTTGCATATAGCCATTCATTCAGCTAAAAATGAGCTTCTATTGGTTACAGATGCCGATTGTATCCCTGCATCGAAAGAATGGATCAAAAAAATGGTGCTGCATAAAATGGATGGCGATATAGTGCTGGGATATTCACCCTATTTTAAAAGAAGCGGATGGTTGAATGCCATGATCAGATTTGAAACCGTCATGACAGGTATTCAATATTTATCATGGGCCATCAAAGGAAGACCTTACATGTCCGTTGGTAGAAATACGCTTTATTCTCGTGCCTTGTTCATGACCTTAGATCCATTACGACATCATCTCAACATTCCATATGGTGATGATGATTTAGGTCTTCAGTCTATGGCAAATTCCACGCGTGTAAATATCTGCGCAGATACTAATGCTCATGTCTTCTCAATACCTGCATCTTCATGGACAGAATGGATTACTCAAAAGCATCGGCATTTATCTGCAGGGCATTATTACAAAACCTCGTTGTGGTGGCAACCCGCATTGTACGGGATTGCACTAGTGGTGCATTGGTTGTTGTTTCCTTTGTTGATCATTTTTTTGAAATGGCAGCTTTGGTTACTTCCATTTGCCTTAGGGCTTTTCATCCGTTGGGTGAATTATTTTTATTGGACGAAGAAATTAGGGGATATGGATACCGTAGTAAAATTTCCCCTACTGGAGATCGCTTATGCCGCTTATCTTGCCATCTTGGGTTGCATCACTGCTGTTTCAAAAAAGAAAACATGGAATTAATTCATAAATATTTCCCCGGCTTAAGCGATGATAAATATCGGAGGCTTGAAAAGCTGGATAGCATCTACCGGAACTGGAACGAAAAGATTAATGTGATCAGTCGCAAGGATATAGATCATCTATACGAACATCATGTCCTGCATTCTCTTAGCATCGCGAAGCTTAAGCCCAACCTTGAGGTGGGAATTAATGTTCTTGATTTTGGAACAGGTGGCGGCTTTCCTGGCATACCGATGGCGATCATGTTTCCGGAAGTACACTTTACATTACTTGACTCTATGGCAAAGAAAATCAAAGTAGTCTCCGAAGTTGCGGCAGAGCTCGGCCTGGAAAATGTAAATATTGTTCATGAAAGAGGGGAGGATCACAAAGGGAAATATGACCTCATCATCTGCAGGGCTATTACCACCATTTCACAGACGCTCGCCTGGTCAAAGCACCTCGTTCCAGCACAGCAATGGATCATGCTCAAAGGAGGTGATGCCAATGAGATCAGAAAAGAAACCAGGCCTAATTATTCAACCAGACTGATCCATATTAGCCAATACTTCGAAGAACCTTATTTTATCGAAAAATATATAGTCAGTGTGCAAAAGAAATAACTCCTTTGATTGGATTTGAACTACTGGCTAAATCAGGTGTTTATAAAAATTCAAATTCAAATTAATGCAAAAGAAAATCGGAATCATCGGGTCTGGACCAGTGGGCATCACGCTTGCAAACGGTTTTCAGAAACATGGCTATGAAGTCATGCTTGGAACCAATGATGCAGAAAAGCACGACTCACTAAAAGAGAAAACAAATGGAAAAATTTCCATAGGCACCTTTCCCGATGTCGCAAAATTCGCGGAGATTATTGTTTTGGCAGTAAAAGGGTCTGCGGCAGAAGAAGCCTTGCGAAAAACAGGATTTGAGTCGCTGAAAAACAAAATTATTCTCGACACGACCAATCCCATTGCCGCTGCACCTCCTACGAATGGCGTACTTCATTTTTTTACAACACTTGAAGAAAGCCTGATGGAACAGCTTCAGAATGCTGTCCCGGATGCAAAATTTGTAAAGTGTTTTTCATGCGTCGGTAATGCCCGTATGATCGATCCCGATTTTGGTGGTGTTAGGCCTTCAATGTTTATTGCCGGCAATGATGAACAAGCCAAACACATCACATCAGAGATCCTCAATGAGATAGGCTGGGATACTGAAGACATGGGCAAGGCTGAGGGCGCAAGAGCTATCGAGCCATTGTGCATCCTGTGGTGCATTCCCGGTATGCTTAAAGGACAGTGGTCCCATGCATTCAAGGTACTTAGATAGATTTCGGATACCTTTTCTTCCTCAGCACAATTGTAGTAAATTAATTATATTTAGGTGCTGAAAGTCTACTGGTTTTCGGTAGACTTAAATTCATTTCCCATGAATTACAGACCTATCTTAGCAGGCGCCTGCTTCTATCTGTGTACAATGGTAGCAAGCAATATTCAGGCCCAATCCACAAGTGCAAAAAGTGATCTATGCATCATCTCGGGCATCATTGAAACCCAAGACTTGCATCCAATTAAAAATGTGGAAGTAATCCTCACCATACCCGGTCAGGTTTTTCCTGCAGCAACAACAACTGAGGATGGTAAATATTCCTTCAACATAGAGTGTTCAGATTTGTCAGCAAGTATCAAGGTGAGCAGAAACGATTTTTATAGAAATGGGGTATCTACCTTAGACCTGATCGGGATTCAAAAGCATCTTTTGGGGATCGATCCATTTATAAACCCATTCGTTCTGGTCGCTGCAGATGCAAATAATAGCCGGACTGTGAGTGCAATAGATATTGTAGAACTTCGAAAGCTTTTACTCGGAATTTACACAGAATTGCCTTCCAACAAGAGTTGGCGATTTGTATCAAAAGATCATATCAATCAGGATACACTTCACACCGGGCCTTTCAATGAAGAAACCACTTTTTTAATCCTGAATACCAGTCATGCAGACGTTGATTTTATCGGAGTAAAAATTGGAGACATTAACAACACTGCCAAACCTGATTAGCGGAATGATTCCAGTAAAAAAGGCAATTGACTTCATAATTCGTTACTCGTACTCCGGAATATCTTCCCATTCATTTGGCTCTAGCCAATAGACATCATATCCAAATTTATCTACCAGGTACCCACGCAGGTTTTCTTTGAGAAGGGATGATTGTTCAAAACCCGATATGACAGCCTTTTGATTCTGTTCATATTTAACATCAGAAGTCGTTCCGGATAAAACATAGTATAAGTTTATCCACCCGCTTTTCCTGGACTTTTTATAATTTTTATTTGCATCAACCTTCTTTAATTTATTAGATGCCACCTGTCCGGCATTTATTTTGAGATTATAATAAATGTTCTGATCAAAACCATGAACTCCGTTTATACTCAAGTTGATAGCAGTTGACTGAATGAATACCACAGGCAGATATACTTTCCCTCCTTCAATCTTAAGATAGTTTCTAAATTCATTGAAACGAATGTCACGTAAATCTTCCAGGTGAATGTATTTACTGAAATCTTCTAAAGTCTTCATTTTCTGAAGCTCTCCGTCTGCAATATCGATTGCTGCATTAGCCTGGATCTTATCCATCATTATTTTCCCTGTTGCATCATAAGGGATCATGGTTTGCGCCCAGATTTTTGCCTTGCCTTTTATATTTTCAGAAGTTATGAATGTCTGATCGAAGTTGTCAAAGGATGACATCACTTCTTTTATCTCAACGCCATTCATTTTCCATTCAGACTCCATGACCGGTTGTTGGCCCTGGTCAGACAAGGATCCAATTGACTCAATCGTGCCGTGGCAGGTTTTTGCATTTATTTTATAGGATAGTTTTTCCGGTTCTAAATTAAATTCACCTTCTACTTCTTCCGCGAGAGCTTTATTCCAAATAAGTTTATCAGATGTGAAAAGGATGTGCCCTGTAGAATTTAGGCTCATATTACCACCCCTGATCTCAATTGCGACATTATGGTAATTGAAATGCAAATCGCTCATTGAAAAACTGGTCTCACTTTTTTCGATCCATTTTTGAATTGAAAATTTTTCGAGTGGCAAATCCATTATCTGTAAATGATCCACCTCAAATGCCCCTTCTTTAAAATCATATCCGGAAGAAGCAGCAAATAAATTAAGAATCTGACCCGGAACCGTTCCTTTCAATTGTACCTCCAGAATAGGGTGCGCCAGATTTTTGATCAGGATGTCTGATTGCATAGATTTCCCATGGAAACTACCTGTTTTAATATTTGCACTGATTGCGCCGTCCTTCTTCAATTTTGAGTCGGGACTTGTATACGTCATTTCTAACAAAATATCTTCGAGCTTAAAACCACCAGGAAACTGAATGGATCCGTTTTTTAATACAGCATTGCAGGCTATTTGGGGAGCGACTTTTTTTGAGAAGGGTCCGATTACTGAGAATTGGCCATCTATTTTTCCTTTGATCTTATATGCTTCCCAATTTTGAATAGAGGCTTCTGGTATGAATTTTCGAATGGTTTCCGCGTCGCCATTCTGACACGTAATCATGACATTCATAATATTCTGTCCTGCCTCCTTACGAACAGTGCCGTTTCCTTTTAGATGTATTTCATCCAGTTTAATAATCCAATTCTCAAATCTCTGAACATTCAGTACCTGGTCTTTCGTAAAATGTCCGGAAGTTTCAAAAGAAACGGGCGATGGTAGTTTGAATTCAGGGGTTTCAATTTGCTCCAGGATGGCCTTGATTTCTATATTGGCATCTGGATTATTTCCCGTCAATTCACCATCCAATTTGCCTGTATTAATATTCATCATGAAGGAGAGGTCTTCATGATCATCATAATGAACAATAGTTTTCTCAAGTTTAATCTGATGGACCAGCGCATTCCATGAATCTGTAGAAGCACTGTCTGATTTTTTAAAAACCTCATACGACCACCGTACATTATGTCTGATCAAATTGACACTTGCGTTGCTGATGAGCAGATTGTTGATCACAATATTCTGCTTTAATAATGGCCAGAGGCGAATCACGACATCCAAATGTCCTCCTTTAAGAAATGGCTCCTCTACCGGTCCCAGAACTAAGCCATCAATTCGCAAGGCAACTGAAGGAAAATAGGCGAACCACTCCATTTCTGCGAAATCATATTGGAGAGAATCGTTCAGATTTTTTTCTACAATGCTGATTACACTTTTCATTATCGCATCCCCCTTCCATTGAATCACTGAAATAAATCCAATAGCGATCACAAGGCAAATGACCACCATAGTTTTTAAAGCGATTAGGATTTTTCGCTGCATGAAAGCAAAGAATAAATGCGTCAGGATGATGATTAAATTAAGGAGTACGTAGTTTTTTGCTCAGTGGCCGGGGGAGCCAGACAGAAAACCATATTATCGAAGCCGGATGAGAACAGTAAAGTAACGTACAATCCAAGCAAATTATTTTGAATATGATTTCAACTTCATAACACTTCGCAAACATTCTCGATCTTGATGTGAGAGGAATCTTTTTTTGAATAATTAAATATTTCTCCGGCAGGATGGTTCTTTGCCGTTGGTACCTTCTTATTGGGAGTTGCTAAAAAGACATCGAAGGACTGAGGGCCATTATATCGATCATCATGGCACTGGTCTTTGGCAGTAAATCTTCGACAGGCATAGTCATGCCGCTTTTGATAATTGGGGAGTCATTTGAGGTGATCTTACAGCAGGCATACGAATCGGGAATTTCTCATAAGACTTATCCCAGGGGTGTATTTGGGGCCATTTTGGTCTTTTTTTCAGAAGTAATATTGAAAAACAATGCAATTTTTAAATAAAAGTTATTAACATTTTCCATTTTTATTTCTCCTGTCCGAGAGTATACATCCTGCTGGTCAGCAATTTATAAACAATAAAATTATTTAATATGAGGACCCGTCTTCAATTCTGGCACAAGTATTGATTTGAAATAAGTGAAAAAGGCAAGAAGGCTTGGGCTAATAATATATTAAGTATTAGTTTTGTCCCAGAACCGCTTGAAGATCACCACATTAATATTTTTTTAAATATTAATTTCAACCTGATGAATGATGCGCCTCTTTAGGCGTATGTCTTGTGTACTCCATACAGGGACCACAAGAGTGTTTATTGGGAAGAGAATAATATCGGATAGTGCGAATTAAATCTCTTTATAAACACAAATTAAATCTCATGAAAAACACATTTTTATCAGTTAAAATGGCCGCTGCCAGCTTTATCCTGATGGGTTTGTTTTTACTGGTTTCTTCCCAGGTAAAAGCACAAACCACAAATGATCTGTTCAGTGTACCTAATGTAACCTTTGTTTCTAACCAGGCAGCCATTCCAATGGTAGAAGCGAAAATAGTTACCCTCAAAAGTCAATATGAAGTATTGATTCATGGTTCACAGGCGTACAACGAGAATGAAGCGAAGTATGCTTTTTACTCTATTATTCTACAGAAACTCAACGACGGGAAAACCACGAAAGAATCACTGGAAGCAGCCTTACCTTTTTTTGGTACGGATGCAGCTAGTGCAATGTCCAGAACGACTATGCTCGCAACCAAACAGGAAGCTATCAATCTGTTAAAACAATAAAAACAGTTTTGGGCCGAATTGTATTTCCCCACTTTATCTCAACATTAATCAAATCCAATCTCATGAATACAAATAGACTTTCACAACGATGTATATCTTATGCATTGAAAGCAGGATGGTCACTAGCGTTTTTGCTATTGACACTCACTTGGGTTAATGCCCAAACGTTCAATGGCAATACCAACAATACTGCTGGAAATAACCTTATTCCTTCCGTTGGTACAGGTGGTTGTGCCGTTGAGCCTCAGACAATAGCAACCGGAGGTACTACTTTTAATAATACAGTTGCCGGGCTTGCTGCCACTCAGGTGGTAAGCAAGATTACCATTAACCTTACCCACACCTGGGATGGTGACCTGTCAATCCATTTACAGGCACCTAATGGACAGGTTATAGCTTTGTCCCTAAATAATGGTGGATCTAATGATAACTACACTAATACTGTATTTATGGATGGGTCTCCAAACATAACAACAGGAGCTCCGCCATTTACAGGGACATTTGCTCCTCAAGGTGGTCTGACAGCTACGACATGCGGTGCAACTATAACTCCAACTGTTACAACCCTTAGTGCATTTACACAAGGTCAAAATGGTGTTTGGCAACTTCGAATTTTGGATAATGCAGGTGGTGACACTGGTGCCATGACGGCATGGTCGATAACCTTTGTTCCAGCCGCCCTACCTTGTCAATTAAATACTCCAGCTAATATAACTGTTGCTTCTGCTGCAGGGTTTTGCGCGTCAAGTCCTACCGTGAACTTACCCTCCACAAATCCTGCAGGCTGTGCTAATGGAACTAACACCGGTATTCAATATAGTGTGAATGGCGGTCCATTTATGCAGGTTGCCGGTTTGCCTGGTGCAACTTCTGTTGTTATTCCAAACCTTCCTGTAGGAACAAATACCATTATCTGGCAGACCTACTCCATCCCAGGTAATGCTATAATCAGTACAGTAACCCAAATCATTACTGTGGCAGATACACAGGCACCTATTATTGTTTGTCCAGGCAATGTCAACGTCACGCTTGACCCAGGCGCTTGTGCAGCGAATATCAATTATGTGGTTACGGCTTCTGACAATTGTACTTTTCAGGGTCCTTCTACTACCTCACAGATCCATGGGGATGCGGCATCAAATCAAAATAATTTCGCAACAATAACATTCGGTGTTCAGAACACCGGACCTACTCCGATAAAAATTACTGGTGTTAATGCTAATCTTGGAGATTTCCCTGGGCCTGCATTTACAGGTTCAGTCCAAACCAGATTATTGTTTGGTCCTCTGAATGGTGCCGGCGGTCTAACGGGAACAGCTGATATCACAGCATGGACCCCCACACCAGCACAGGCAATAAGCGTCAATGTGACTCAGTATTTCCAGACAACATTTGTACCTATCCCTGTAGCTTCTCAATTTACCTTATTACCAGGTCAATCAAGAGGAATTGCAGTGCAATCAACAGGTGGTAACTTCATGCGCTACGCTAATGGAGATCAAACCACTACAAATGGTACATTAACTATCATCAGCAATGGGCATTTTGCAGGAGGCGCAGTTAACGTCCTTGGAAATTCACCACGATTATTCAAAGGCTCAGTACAATATGCACTGTTCCTGGCAAGCATTCCGGTTACACAGAATTCAGGACTTCCATCAGGAAGCGAATTCCCAATTGGTACTACAAATAACTGTTTCACCGCTACTGATGCCGCTGGCAATAGCGCAACATGTTGTTTCAGTGTTACTGTAAACGGATTCCCAAATCCTTCAACTACACTTGCTTGTAATGATAATGTACAGGTATCTGTTGATGACCAATGCGAAGCTTTTGTATCTACAAGCATGATTCTTTCTGGAGATGTCTACGGATGTTACGATAATTACCTTGTCACTATCCAGGGCTTTGGCTCAGGTTTAGGCGGTGTTCAGATCAATAGCTCTGCTGTTGGCCAGACATTGAATGTTACTGTTTCAGATCCTACTACTGGCAACAGCTGCTGGGGTACAATCAGCGTTGAGGATAAACTTCCTCCAACGATCGAGTGTCGCGCTGTAACAGTTCTTTGCGGTGAGGCTCTGCCTACAGTTCCTGCTCCTGAACTTTCAGGATATCAGAACCTTCTTTATACAGGGTTGAG
>JBDUDG010000079.1:0-10547 GCA_040003045.1 Saprospiraceae bacterium
ATCTATGACGTCATCATCGTGGGTTCCGGTGCCGGCGGTGGAATGGCCACAAAAATCCTCAGCGAAGCAGGATTGAATATCGCGGTAGTTGAAGCAGGTCCCCACTTTGATCCCGGTGATCCGAATCAACGCACCCAACTTAAATGGCCATGGGAATCTCCACGGCGTGGCGCAGGCACAAATCGACCATTCGGAGATTTTGATTCCTGCTATGGCGGATGGGACATCGAAGGCGAGCCCTATACACATACCCCCGGAACGAAATTTGACTGGTGGCGGGCTCAAATGCTCGGCGGGAGAACAAACCATTGGGGAAGGATTTCTCTTCGCTTTGGGCCCAAAGATTTTAAGCACAAAAGTGCTGATGGTCTCGGCGACGACTGGCCGATCGGATATGATGATGTGAAACCATACTATGATAAAGTCGATCAGCTCATCGGTGTATTTGGCTCAAAAGAAAATTTGCCCAATGAGCCAGATGGTTTTTTTCTTCCTCCACCTAAGCCCAGATTACATGAACTCTATTTTATAGAAGGGTCAAAAAAAGCAGGCGTTCCTGTTATTCCTGGAAGATTATCTATGGTGACGAAACGCATTAATAAAGACAGAGGAATATGCTTTTATTGTGGTCAATGCAATCGTGGTTGTTCCGTACATGCCGATTTTTCTGCAGGAACATGCCTGATCTTCCCTGCACAAAAATCGGGTGGCAAGATCGATCTCCTTGTTAATTCGATGGTGAGAGAAGTAGTAACAGATGATGAAGGAAGAGCTACCGGGGTGATCTACATTAATAAAGAAGATCGCATGGAATATGAACTCAAAGGAAAAGTGGTCGTGCTTGCAGCATCAGCTTGCAGCTCAGCACGGATTCTTTTGAATTCAAAAAGCAAACAACATCCGAACGGCCTGGGTAATTCAAGTGGTGTAGTCGGTAAATATTTACATGACTCTACGGGTGCAAGCCGCGCTGCTTTCATGCCTAAATTAATGGATAGAGATATCTATAATGAAGATGGAGTTGGTGGCATGCACATTTATACGCCGTGGTGGCTTGACAATAAAAAACTTGATTTCCCAAGAGGCTATCATCTTGAAATGTGGGGTGGAATGGATATGCCGTCATATGGTTTTGGTTTCGATCCGAACGAGCTGAATGCGCACATTGGTAAAAAGGTGGGCGGTTATGGAAATCAACTCCGGGATGATGTGAAGAAATTTTATGGATCCGTGGTCGGTATGTCCGGTCGCGGAGAATGCATAGCAAGAGAAAATAATTTTTGCGAAATAGATCCAAATGTTGTTGATGAATATGGCATTCCGGTATTGAGATTCAATTACACATGGACGGATTATGAGCGAAATCAGGCCCGACACATGCACAATACATTCGAAGAAATATTTGATGGGATGGGAGCCGTAGTACTTGGAGATAAACCCGGCAAAGAAGATGACTTTGGCCTCGCAGCACCTGGCCGTATCATTCATGAAGTGGGAACTACTCGAATGGGCAGTGATCCTGCGAAGTCCGTGGTCAATTCATTTGAACAACTGCATGATGCACGAAATGTATTTGTAGTGGATGGAGGTCCGTTTGTTTCTCAGGCGGATAAAAACCCAACATGGACGATTCTCGCTCTTTCATGGCGGACGTCGGAGTATATCATCGATCAATTAAAAAAGCAAAACATCTAATCCGGGTAAACAATCATCGTATGGACAGAAGAAAGACTTTAAAATCAATGCTGGTAGGTGGAATTGCGGGCCCGTTGATGTTAGCCGGTTGTCAGCAGGAAGAAGACAAAACAAAGCAAGCCAATAGCACTTACCTGGGACCGTATGGCCGGACTGATAAAGAAAAAGAACATGATGCCAAAGTCATGGCGGCATCTTTTTTTAGTGAACATGAATTGGCTACCATCGCTGTGTTATGTGATCTCATTTTGCCTGCTACTTCAGCTGCTGTTTCGGCGACACAGGCTGGTGTCCCGGAATTTATTTCCTTTATCGTGAAGGATCTTCCGGATCATCAGGTGCCGCTCCGGGGAGGTATGATGTGGCTGGACCATCGTTCTAAAAAATTATTTGGAAAAGTATTTATGATGTCCACGCCTGATCAGCAAAAACAAATGCTTGATGAAATCGCCTGGCCTGATCAATCTTCACCAGAGGTGGAACAAGGTGTTGCATTCTTTTCTCTGATCAGGAATCTTGTGATGACAGGATATTACACTTCAAAAGAAGGTCTAAAGGACCTCGGTTATCAGGGTAATGTGGCGAATGTCTGGGATGGTGTGCCTGCTGATGTTTTGGCTAAACATAACTTGTCTTACGATCCTGTATGGATTGCGAAGTGTGTGGATCAAAACAAGCGTGATGTATTAGCAGAGTGGGATGCTGAGGGGAATTTGATAAGTTAAATGAGACGCTAGATGTTAGATGCTAAACTCTATATGCTAAAGGGTAGACGCCAGAAGCTAGGTGTTATATGTTAAACGCTACACGGATTACGTTATACGCATTACGCAGCACGGACTTATCAAGCCCCAGACTGGCTACAGGTCGGTAACACATGAAAACAAAAAATGTCTCCTTGCCCCAGTTCTGCAAAACAAGGAGGAAGGGTTTTAAGCGATTAGTATGCCGCATCTAGGGTATCTAGAGTCTAACGTCTAGCGTCTAAAATCTAGAATCTAAAGTCTGGCATCCGGCATCTAACAATCCGGCACCCTTTCCTTCACCTGCGAAAGTACTCACTCACAAATGCGGAAAGATCTTCCCCAAACAAATTCTTTGCAATAATCTTCCCATTAGGATCAAGAATAAAATTGGCAGGAATCGTAGTCATGCGCAATGCTTCTAAAAAAGGACTGCTGTCTCCAGCAAGATGTGAAGCCTGTGGCCATATCACACCATCCTTTGCAATGCCCTCTTTCCATGCATCCGCATTGGAATCTATCGAGTATCCTAGTATTTGAAATCCTTTGTCATTATATTTTGCATACAAAGGAGCAAGTACAGTCCTGTTTTCTTTCCGGCAGGGAGCGCACCATGAAGCCCAGATATCTATTATGGTCAGAGAATCACCCAACAAATCCGACATCATTGACGTATCTCCATTTTCCATTGGAAACGAAAAATCAGGGACCAGATCACCAATGACGACGGGTAATTTATTTCTATCAGCAGCAATGCATAATTCTTTGACGAAATTATTTTGTGAATCTATTGAACTCCACATTTCGCATTGTCTGATCAAAAACTCAGGATATCTTTCAAAGTCTCCCGTTGGATTGATCCAACGAATGGATACTAATGCAGCCTCTATACTTTTGGTGCTATCCGCAAAATTCATCAGCTCTGTCACAAAATTGCGATGCGTTTTTTCTCTTTCCAATAAAAGTGAATCCTCTTCACCTTCTATCACATTTTGATTCAGGAACTTGTTGAACGCACTCATTCGGATGCCTCTTAAAAGTATTAACGATTTATTTTCATTTGATAAATTAATGATCGAAAATGATTTTTGAAAATGTGTGATGTCCGCATTAAAAGTCAATTGCTCATTTTTTGATAACACAAAAGGCATATAATTTGCATCGGAAGGTATCTCATCATCCAGGTGATTTGGAAAACGTACTTCTTTTTTTTGCACCATGAGGAGCATCAACTTTTTGCAGGGGAATATTGGAATGTGCTGAAATTCAAAAGAGCCGCCCTTTTTTATTTCTGCTGAATCAATGACCTGTCCGAGATAATCTGCAGCGATTTCAGAAAAATGATGAGGCAGTATCAGATAAACTTTGTTCCGAAACGCATGATCAGGTTGGATTTTGCCGCAGATCCCGGCACGAACCTGTCCGTGACATGATGAAAAACTTATACAAATACAAAAGATCAGAATGCCTAACAGAGTTCTGTCTTTGATCTTATAGTTTGTCTTTTGTGTATTGGACATATGGTAAATTTAAAACCTCGGGATTTGTGACAGATTTATAACTTGTATTTCAAAGCTATATACTAGACGCCTGTATTGGATCAAATTTTTTATAATCGTTTTCATATTCCTAGTGATCGTGTAACCCCATTATTGACCTTCGTCCTTAAACAATACTGACGGTTGCATCGTTAACTTAAAGAAGTACTACATTCATACCTCTTTTTAGAATAGTTATATTCCTCATCTTTAGTCACAACCTTTGTAAATATGCTTCGATTTCAACAGCTCACATACGCGTTCACTATCACTCTGTTCCTTTTTTTAACCCCGAATCTGACGATCGGACAGAATTTGCCTATCAGATATGCAACCCTTGAGTTGTTTACGAACACTCCATGCCCAATCTGCGGCTCTCAAAACCCGGGCATGTTCAGCCGTTTGGAGGGATATGAAGGCAAGTATCATCTCATCAGTTTTTATCCGGGCATACCTTATTCAAGCTGCATCTTCTATAAGGCAAATATTCCTGAAAATACCACACGATTACATTTCTATTCGCAGGTATTTGGTACCCCCACTGTTGCACTCAATGGATTGAGTTTTAAAAGTTCCAGTGGGGTGACTAAAGCTGTCCTTGATACAATAACAGGTCAAACCTCTTGGCTCAATGTCCATGTGGATGAAACAACCGGTAATACCCGATCAGTAAATATCGCATTGAGCGATCACGTTGGAAATTCAATTTCCACAGGGCGGCTGTTTGCGGTCATTGTAGAGCGTGAGATTATGTATAATGCTCCGAATGGAGAAACGATTCACCATAATGTGTTTCGTAAATTTTTAGGCCCGGTTGACGGAGAGGATGTGGATATGAGTTCAGGCCTCGCCACGAAATCGTATCAATACACGGTCGATCCCACCTGGCAGCCTGACCAGACCTATGTGATTGCCTGGCTTATGGATCCTGCCACCAAAAAAATCTATAATTCAGGAACCCAATTCGACCCGGATATAACTGCTACACACGATGTGAATCAAACGGAGAATGTGTTGAATATTTATCCCAATCCATCCGATGAAGAAGTTCATGTGACACTTCCGGAGATTGGACTCAATACGACTTTAAGGGTATATGATGTCAGTGGAAGACTTTTCCTTCAGAAAAAATTATCCGGCACTAGTGAATCCACTTTTAATGTTGCCAGCTGGCCGGCAGGGATTTACCTGGCGGAGGCGACTTTTCATGGTAAGAAATGGAGCAGGAAATTTCAGGTCGGGAAATGATAGTGGATTTGCATAAAGGAGAATAAAAATGCATATTCCATTCTATTAAATTAGTCATGGTGGTATCGACACTGAATCACAACACATGTTTGTTCCACTCCTTTTTTGTCGTCGATTTTGTAAACAAGTCGATGCTCACTTGTGATTCTCTTTGACCAGTATCCAATGAGGTTATATTTGAGAGGTTCCGGCTTTCCGGTGGCTTTGAAGGAAGTTGCTTTTATCTCTTTCAAAAGGATCCTGATTTTATCTGCCACGTCTGTATCTGTGTCAATCCAATATTCAAAGTCCTCCCATCCGTGTTCTGAAAATTTAAAATCCATGGCGTGGTTTTAAGGTTTAAGATCCCGGATTTTTCCTTCCCTCACTTGTTGGATGGATTCTTCAATTCGGCGACGGTTTGCATCAGTAGAAAGCAGGTGGCCGGTTTCAACAAGAGTATTGTATTCCTGGATAGACAGGATGACAATTGCATCTTCATCGCCTCCTCTGGGTACGATAATGGTTTCCGAAGATTGACTTACCTCATCCAGGTATTTCTTGATGTTGGATCTTAGCTGGGTAATGGAGATAGCTCGCATTGTAACGTAATATGTACAGTTAAATGTACGTTTTTATGTACAAGTATGAGCCAAAATAGATTTAATGTATCCGCGTATTCACACTGGACATAAAAAAAGGGTCTACTTATGTAAACCCTTTTTTTCCAGTGCGCCCCCTCCTGGACTCGAACCAGGGACCTACGGATTAACAGTCCGGCGCTCTAACCAACTGAGCTAAGGAGGCAAAAATGGACGGCAAAGATAAAATTTTTCTTCTCCCTACATATCCTGATTTGTATAAGTTCCATGATGAATTGGGAGTGCTGGCAATAAACCAGGATGGGTATGTTCATTTGTTTTTTCCGAAAACGAGGTATTGATAATTTCGCGCACACTTTGTCCATACCGACTTATCTTCAGTGATGTACAATTTCAAGTGCAATTTTTACCAGATTCGTTTAAAAGTTTGTTCTAAGTCTTTTTCCCAGGTCGTTCCGTCTTTTGATAGTTCACCTTTACCAATAATTGAATTTTAATTTCATTTCGCTAGAATTTATCCAAATTGAATCAATTTTTGTTGAAAATTCATATGTGTAAAGCTTGCCTTCAAATTTTAATTTAATATATAATAAATCTTTTTGCAAACATTGTGAGTGGTAAGGTAGTTCATAGTCTTCAATCTCATAATTCAAAGAATCACTGATTTCCCATGGAGGTGTGTTAGCGGTTCGTGCTTTTAATTTTACGATTTGTCCCAAAGAATTTTTTTAATTCTTCTGCTACTATTTTTGGCTTGCCTCCATTGTCTGCTGCCAAATGCCCAATACCAGAAAATTCTACTAGTTTAGATTGCTTCAAAGTAGCACTTAGCGCATCAAGAGCAATCTTTAAGTATTGCTGACTTTTTTGTCCACCAAGAAGTAATACATCTGCTGTCATATTTTTACATTTTTCTATAATCCCTTTGGATTCCATAACTGCTTTTGGGTCAAAATGCATTGTTTCAATAAGTGTTTTTAATGATACGTCATCTCCTTTAACTTCTTTTGCTTCAGCTTTTATTGCAAAATTCATGAAAGGGACTGTTATAAACTCTGGTAAAATGCCAAGAAATGAAGAGTCTCCTGTTCCCTTCACAATACTTATCATTGCTTTTCCAATATTACCTTCTGACATTGCCATTTCGTAATTGTTAACCCAGGATGCAGGGTTAGTGCCGTTTACTGGAATAGGAGGTTCATACAGTGCAATTTTTTTTATAGAAGAATCTAAAAGAGCTGTTTGTAAGGTAATGATAGCACCAAAACTATGTCCAAATATTTTTTGAACTTTTGTTTTGTTTATTAATGCTTGCAAATCTTCACATTCTTTTAAAAGTCCATAGTTCTCGCCAATGAGACCACTTAAACCACGACCCCTTCTGTCAGGAATATAAAGTGTGAATTCATTTGCTAAAAATTCCGCAAGTTTCATCAGGTTTTGAGAAGCATTCATTCCGCCATGTAGAAGAATAATACCTGATCCTTCGCCCATTTGTCTATAGCCTATTTTAGTTCCGTCTTTAGATAAAACAAAATCTGTTGAATATTTTTTTGGTGATGTCATAAGTCAATCATCTTAGTTGTCGCCATAGTATGACCACTAGCTTGTTTATACTCGCAACTAGCCTACTTCATTTTTCTCAAAATTTATAAGATATCCTCATCGTTACTTTATGAATAGTTTTTTTTAACTCACTGATCTTCAGGCACAAATACTTTTGTAAACGTTTACTTCCGAATATAAACGTTTTTTAAACGATTCCTCTTTTTTGTCACGAATACTTATACCAGGGAATCTAAATCAATTGCTTCAAAACAAAACAGGATCCCATAAAATAGGGATGCATATTTATTACAAACAGAATTCGTTTTAGCTGCAAGTAGTATTCATTTTTGGAAAGCATTTATTCCATTGACAGAACGATCGGCTATGTTTCTATTATTTGGAAAACTCTTTTCGGCCGTTGAGAGGAACGGTTTCTGAGCTGCGACGTGGTGATTAAGGAATACCGATTACATTCATCCGGGTTTCAGCCGGAGGCAACCATATCAGATCTCTTCAGGATCTTGGTTAAATCACTTTATGATTATAAGATCTCTTCAGGATCTAGCCCTTGCCCACTTTTGTTTTCACGAAAAACTAACTAGTTTAAAATAAAGGAGTTCCCCATATTCACACCTCTGCTATATGCACACTGCTCCATGCTTTTTCCGTTTTCCGTTTTCCGTTTACCTTTTACCGCTTACCTTTAATAGCTTACCACTTACTAAGCCAAATTCTGCCGGTCGTCAATAAACCCTGATTTGGTTTTTACGTTGAAGCCTTTTTTCTCAGGCATGGTTTTGAAGAAAAAATCCCATAGCGGGGATGACACACCATATGCAGCGTTTGATTGCTGATAATGATGAAGTGCATGATGGATCCACAATATTTTCAGAAAATTCTTAGGTGGAGCAAAAGCGTGCACTGAGTAATGCACGCACAAGTAAGAAGCATACCCTGCAATAAAACCTGAAGTAAATGGAATTCCAAGCTTGCCAAGAATAACCCTGTACACAAGGAAGAAAATAGATGCCAGCAAAATACTCACGATCGGAGGCATGGCCAATCGTGTCTTGTCTTTCGGATAATCATGATGCGCGCCATGCAACACATATTGAAGCCTTTCCTTTTTCGGAGTATCTGCTTCCATGTGGAATGTATACCGGTGCACGAGGTATTCCACGAGAGTGAAACTAATCAGACCAATAAAGAAAAGAAGGATTCCTGCTCCAGTACCTATGAAGCCCTCATACAAAGTATATCCAAGTAAGAAGACCGATAATCCATAAAATATGGAAAGCGGCCATGCAATATGCGTACGCGTCAATTTTTCAAGAATCGGGTTCTTGAAAACTGTACCATCGCCTTTTGGATGTTGCCCGTAAGCCATATTCAACTAATTTACAACGAAGGTACGAATTTACGAGGCAGTTGGTTCAATATCTGTTAAAATCAGGAATTAAAGTTTTCAAAATAATATCTTAACATATTAAATATCAGCCATTTGTAATCCAAACTATTCAATCGATCCACGGCTTGAAAGCCGGTGGCAATTACATCCACCCAATTTGATTACCTCAGGGAACTTATTTATTCGCCTGCCAAACCCAATCCTCTCAAACTTAGAATTAGGTAAATAAATCACACTCAGGCGATTCACGATTGACGATTCACGAGCAAAGCATAAGTCAAGCCCTCACGCTTGATTAGCTAACTGACCACAAGCAGCATCAATATCTTTCCCCCTGCTACGTCTCACTGTGATCATGACTCCCTTATCCCTGACTTTCTTTGCAAAATTATCGATCTGTGTCTCATCTGCCTTTTCGAAAGCGACACCAGGGACAGGATTGTATTCAATGACATTGACGCGCACGGGAAATTGACCCCGGCATAACTTTATTAATTTATCTGCATCATCAAGGCTATCATTGAATCCTTTTAGGGCGATGTATTCAAATGAAATACGGCCATGGGTCTTTTTATAAAAATAATCAAGCGCTTCCATCAATGCGCTGAGGTGATTTGTTTCATTGATCGGCATGATGCGGCTGCGTTTCTGATCATCGGCTGCATGTAATGAAAGCGCGAGATTAAATTTCACTTGTTCATCGGCAAGCCGTGTGATCATTTTTGCAATTCCTGCTGTACTCACAGTGATTCGTCTTGGTGACCAACTCATGCCATCGCTTCCTGTAATCTTAGCAATGCTTTCCATCACGGGTCCGTAATTGAGCAATGGTTCGCCCATACCCATATAGACAATATTTGTCAATGGAGATCCGAGAGTTTCTTCACAAAGTTTATTTGTATCAAATGCCTGGTCATAAATTTCGGCCCCTGTTAGATTTCTGATACGGCCCATCTGGCCGGTAGCACAAAAGCTACAGGTGAGGCTGCAACCAACCTGTGACGAGACACATGCCGTATACCGCTTGTCTCTCACGACAGGGATCATCACCGTCTCGATTTTCTTGCCGTCGTGAAGAGTGTATCTTGTTTTAATTGTTCCATCTTCACTGGATTGACGTACATCAGTTTCAATACTATGGTAAGTATAATGATCGTGAAGACTTTTACGAAGAGCTGTCGGAACATTTGACATATCGTCAAATTTCTTTGCGCCGAGCTTCCACATCCAGTCAAAGACCTGTTGGGCCCTATAGGCAGGTTGTCCTATTTCTACAAATGATTTTTGAAGATCAGCTAATGAAAGTGTTCTGATATCTGGAAGAGTGGCCATGATGTTGAAAAGAAGGTAACGAAATCACAAGCGCACTGGTTCAACCACAATTTTTCGTGGTGTTATTTTTTTGTAGAGCGGATGTTTGATAATGCCCCAGAGTTGTAAACGGTGAAGCAACGAAACGCGAAGTACACCAAGCCCATATTTCATGCTTCTTGAAAGATTGATAGAGGAGGCTTCTTCGAAATATTTAGTAGGACATGTCACTTCTGCTATCGGAAATCCGGCGTAGATAATCTGGGAGAGCATTTCATTGTCAAATATGAAGTCATCAGAATTTGAATCAAATGGAATGGATCTGAGTACTTCACCGCTAAATGCCCTGTAGCCTGTATGATATTCTGACAATTTGTAATTGACCATTATATTTTGGAAAAGCGTAAGAAACCGGTTAGCCCAATATTTATAAATGGGCATCCCGCCTTTCAATGCGCCTTTCCCCAAAATACGT
>JBDUDG010000080.1:0-10531 GCA_040003045.1 Saprospiraceae bacterium
CATCATCGGTGGCTTTCCACCGAGAGGATATTCATGAATCATCGTATATTCTGTTCGTTTATCCTTCTGGGTATTTTTTTCATACACCTCGTGAATTGTTTTTTCCATTGGATCAAATGGGATGGGCTCACTTGACCACATCGAAGTTTCGATCACTTCTTTAGCAGGATTATCCAAATTGCTAATGTCATTCGATAATTGTTTGTTTCGGTGAGCATAAATACATTGAAGTCCCATTCTGTTTTCAGTAATGGTTCCGGTTTTATCTGTACAAATAATTGTTGCTCCTCCAAGGGTTTCTACTACGCGTGTTTTTTTCACGAGAATACCGTCACGAACCAGCCTTCTCGATCCTAAAGCGATAAATGTTGCGAAAGCAACAGGAATTTCCTCCGGCAGGATGGACATGGCCAGCGTCAGACCTTTTAACAAGCCCTCAAGCCAATCATGATTTTTTAAAAAACTGATCAGCCATACCATCAGGAATACCAATATGCCTATAAAAGTCATTTTTCGAACGAATGAACGAATTTGCAATTGGAGAGGAGATGATTCATCTTTAATTTCCATTAGGGATTTTCCTATCCTGCCTAGTTTTGTATTCACTCCGGTCTGTTCAACTTTGAAGATGGCTAATCCGGATGATGCTATAGTTCCACTGTAAAGTTTATCGTTACCAATAGATCCATTTTTAAATATTGAACTTGCTTCTCCTGTCAGGGATGATTCATTTACGGAGAAATCATGGCTGTACACCACTACTCCGTCCGCATTGATCAGTCCGCCTTCTTCGATTATGACGAGATCTCCAGGAACTATGTCCGTTGAATTGATCGTGATCGGAACGCTGTTTCTGATCACATGAGTCACTGGGGTATTAAGTGCCTGTAATGATTCCAGTGCTTTGCGACTGCGATTGTCCTGGTAAAATGAAATGCCTGTAACGATCAGGATAGCACCCAGCATGAAGTATGCTTCATCATATTGATTCAGTAGAAAGTAAATGACAGTGACGATAATCAACAGGATCAACATAGGTTCTTTGAGAAGATCCACCAGGATGCTCCAGGTTGTGATCCTGTCGGATGATTGTTGTTGGTTGAGTCCATTCACCTTTTGCGATAAGAGGACTTCAGCATCTGACAAGCCTGTAAGATTAGCAGGTAAATTTATTTTGTGCTGCATATGTATTCCAAAATAGTTCTAAACACTGAGAGTTTTGCCCTAACATTCAGGAGTGAAAGTGGAATACTGCGTTTTTAGTTGGTAATATTTTTAAATAACAGCAATTAAAAAAGATTTACAGCAAAGAATTTAACTTCATGTCCCATCCTGCCCCGTCTCGTAGACGCCTTCAAAAACTTGAAACAAAGGGCAAGATGATAACCCTTCACTACCTTTGTCACAAATGAATGCCATCCCTATATTCATTGTTGAGGACGACCCTATCATCCGAGAGAGTCTACGGACATATCTGGGAGAGAGGATCCTCAGTTTGATGTGGTGTATTCAGCGGTTTCGATGGAGGACTTTTTGCAAACGCTTGAAATGGATCATCTGTTGATGTCCTCGGTGATGCTTCTTGATATTCAGATGCCGGGTCAGTCCGGGATAGAAGGGATACCGGCCATTAAAAAATTGCGACCCGGAATCGATATCATCATGTTCACCACTTTTGAGGAAAGCGAAAAGATCTTTGCAGCTTTTAAACTGTTCGTACAACAGGGAAATGAAGAATCCGATATTTAGGTTGTTTAATTGCAATTCTGAACAGTTTTGTTAAGCTTGCTGATATCAAATCCTTTCTTTTCTGACCTCGATAGAATTTGTTGGTACAGACTATCATCCATCTCCGGTATTCTTGATAATATCCAAAGATATTTTCTGTTTGGATGTCCTACGACGGCGTAAGAATAATCTGATGCTAATTCGATAATCCAGTATTTGCCTTTGAGTGGCCAGAAAAAACGGACCTGCAATTTTGCGTTTCCTGAATTTTTGTCTGCGAAGGCTTTTCCTTTGATATAAGATTCTTTACCGTTTCGTTTGCAACGATTTTCAACGATCACATAGCCTTTTTCGCTTAAGGTATATTGAGCGGTAGTGCACTGACAACCTTTTTGAAATCGTTGGGGAAAAGAAGCGATCTCATACCATTTACCGGCATATTTATTTAGATCAACATGAGGGACAGTTTCCAAAATTTGTGAAGAACCAGAAATGATTGACATGAGTAACAATGAAAAGGTGAAGAAAATATGGGCTTGCTTAAATATTTGCATGGCATCTTAACAACCGCGGAGTTGAAAAGTTGATTGGAATTTTGAATGTGATAGTGTGGTAATTTGGTAATTTGATGATGTGATGATGTGATGATATCCTATTTGCTCACCATGACTTTTTCGATGATGTTTTGATTTGTTGAGCGTGAAACAATTTGAAGAAAATAAATTCCTGCAGGAATTCCTGTAACATCAATGGGTTCAGCATTAAGCTGACTGAGGATGGTCTTTCCAGTAACATCAAAAAGCTGTATAAAAACTTCTGTCTGAATGTCCATATTGATAAATAGTAAATCCGAGACAGGAATAGGATAAAGAGTAATTTTTAAATTATCAAGTTCATAGGTTCTGACTACAAGATCAAATCCATCGCAATTTTCGTCGATCCCGTTACCAGGTATTTCAATGGCGCCAGGGTGAATTTCGGGATTTGCATCGTCGCAATCGGCTTCATCTGAGTATCCATCATTGTCCTGATCTGAACTGGCACAGGTATAGCCGCTAAAACCTTTATAAGTCAGAATCCGATTACCCCGAACGCCAATCACAGTTTTTGTAAATAAATTGCAGATGATCAGAAAATCGTTTTAACTGCAAGCCGCTTAGAAACTCAATTTTAGAAAGCGTATCCCAATCCTTAGAGATACACAAAGAAAGGACTTGAGTGATTTCATTCGCTGCGTTACTACATTCATTATACGCGGTTAGGCTCAGAAGGTAACATCCAGCTTCCGGATAATCAATGGAAGGATTTTTGTCATAAGAAACAATCCCATTTCCGAAATCCCATTTGTAATGAGATGCAAAAAGAGATTGATTTGAAAACGAAATAGTGAAATCATTTCTATTAAATGAAAACAATGCTCTTGGCTTAGCACAACTTAAAGAGTCGCATATTGCCACTTCTTCCGGATTTTCCCAAAGATCACCTGTGCTGTCACATGCGCAAACAAATACATCGCCCTTTCCACGGCTTAAAAGCCGTGGAAATTAAAAATTTTGTTATCTCACATCTCACATCTCACATCTCACATCCCACTCTCTCACTTCGTTCGCAAGACCACTGTTCTCCCCGGATAAGTTGTACTGCCATCATCCTCTGCAGTAATGAAGAATGCAGTTGGTTTAGAAGTCATAACGGTTTTTAGTGAGCCTGATAAAGACTTAGATAGCATGCCGCTCGTGCTTTTAAGTCTGCCTATGTTTAAGGATGCATTATCCTGGGTTTCTGCCCAGACGACATATTCTTTGCTTTGAGGAGTCAGTCTGTCCGGAGCTGCAAGATTTTTGACTTTCAACTGAACCGTGTAGTTGTCATTCTTATCATTTTTTACAGTGACTGAGCCTGTGGCTGCAGGCACTACAGATGAAATCGCGAAATTCATTTTAGTAGCACAGGATGAAAATGTATAGGCAACTGCGCTAAGCAAAATCGGAAGGAGGAAAAATTTGGAGGTGGTTTGTTTAAAAATTTTCATCAGGGATGATTTACGAATAAAAAATATTTATCCATTAGTTGAACATGGTGATGGTAGATAAGTTGCGAACATATTAATGCGAATCAAAGTGTGCATACAAATTCAAAATTCATTGCATATGTATTTTATAGTAGAAAATTTCATAATATCGAAGTGATTTGCACATCTTTGAAAGATATTACCTCAACTTTTACTCATTAAAACGAAAAACCAAATGAAACGAATTCCTCTTTTCCTGGCGGTTGCCGCCATGGTATTTTTTCTTGCCTGCAAGGGTATGGAAGAGGCCAAAATGGAACCAATCCCAGCAGCAGACTTTACTGTGGTGGCTGTCATGCACACAGTCAAAGATTTTGATGGCTGGAAGAAAGTGTACATGTCTGACGATTCACTTCGGAATGCCATGGGCATGAAAACCTTCACCATGGGCCGTGGTGTTGACAATCCAAATATGGTCTATGTCACGAACAAAGTATCTGATTTGCAGAAAGCGAAAGACTTCCTCAACAATCCAAGATTGAAAATGGTCATGGATTCAGCAGGTGTCACCAGTGCACCTGAAGTTGTTTTTGCCAAAGTAGTGCGTATGGATACTACAGCTCCGGGCTCCAGGTTGAGAATGAGAGTAGCTCATCATGTCAAGGATTATGATGCATGGCTCAAGACGTATGATGGAGAAGGAAGGACTGCCCGCCTGACTTATGGTTTGGCAGATCGTTCACTTGCACGCGATATCAATGATCCGAATATGGTGTATATCACTTTCTATATAATGGACAAAGACAAAGCAATGGCGAGATTTTCTTCTCCTGAGCTGAAGAAGCTGATGACGGATGCAGGTGTGGATAGTGAACCGAAGACGTTGTTGTACAATACGGTGAATTAAACTCACTCGAGTTCTTAAAATATAATACCCGGTTGGCGAAAATGCTTGCCGGGTTTTTTTTTGATTCGAAGTATAAGAATTTTAGTCCTTACTTTAATTATGTAGCGGATAACAGGTAATAAGCAAGTTTAGCTGCGGGTTCCTGATATTCATGTTCGGTCTCTAAGGAAAATTCATTTTTTTTGAAATAGCCTGAAACTTTAATAGGCTGGACGAATTCTACTTCCACTTTTTTATAACATTGGATCAGGCCTTCAATTTTGAAGGACAGAGGGGCGGATCTAAATCTTCCTTTTGTCTGGCGCATCAGGATGGCGATGCGGTCTGGTTGCGTTTTGTCAAAGAAGGAATGCACCGAAGTCTGGAATGCTCTGACGGATGCATTATCGGTGTCGTTGATAAGTGTTAAATATTTATCATCGGAAGGCAAGTGAATTATTTCTCCATTTAGTTTTTTCTCGAGCGTATAAAAGATAGCTTTGGTTTTGTCAATGTGGATACCTGTGATTCTCATTTTTGTAAGATAAATTTTATTTGGCAGACCGGCGACTGCGAATCGAATCTATTTTTTCAACACTGAAAGCCAAACCCTTGTAAATCTCCCGAATTTATACTTTCTTGGTGCAAGCATAACTTTCCCTCAACCTGCCTGAATTACCTGGCATAAGCCTGAACTAGTATGAAAAAATTAATTGCCCTTGCATATTATTTATGTTCGATTAGCTTTATTTTTTCGCAAAGCCCCCAACTGGATAGCCTGGAAAGGCTATATTCTACTTTTACAATTGATACCCAACGACTAGCTCTTCTTGACCAAATGACGGACCTGGCCTATGATGTTGATTTACACATAGCGTTAGTCTATGCAAAGAGAGGCGTTACTCTGGCTGAGAAAATAAGTGACAAGAATTGGCGGCCCAAATTTTATGAAATCCAGGGAAGAGTTTACGCCAACCTGGTAGAATTGGATTCTGCTTTGTTATTGTTCGACAAAGCGATGGAAGGGTATAAAGCAGTTGGTAATAAAAAAGGTCAGGCCACTACTTATTTCAAAATCGGTTGGGTGTACAAACATAAGGGTGAAGTTGACAAGGCCATGGATGGAGATCTTTTCGCCTTGCGATTGATGGAGGAATTGAATGATCAGGCAGGTATCGCAGGAGCATTGAGCAGAGTTGCGGAGGATATGCGCCTACAAGGACGTAATTCAGAAGCTATGGTATATGCCCAACGTGCAATTACCATCTGTGAAAAAAACAATCTGCGCAATGTATTACCCTATACCCTTCGCGATGCGGGAGATATTGCTCTTGGCTCATATGACTTTGTAACCGCGCTGCAATATTATAATCGAGCGCTGGCTTTGGTTCAGACCATGAATTCAGGTTTCTCTGATGTTGCGGATTTTACAAACTCTCATGGAAATGCCCTGAAACGAATGGGCCGATATGAAGAGGCTCTGAAAGACTACAAGACGACACTTGAAATCTCCCAAAAGCAAAATTACCCCAGTGGAATTTCTACAGCCCTGGCTAATCTCGGCGAAACTAATCTGCTCATGGGAAATTTTGCAGCCGCATTACCTTATCAGTTGAAAACCATCGGGCTTCAGGAAGAAGTGGGAGATCTCAGTAACCTAACAGAAAATTACGAACATGTCAGTACGATCTACGAACATTTGGGCGATTACAAGCTGGCCCTTTTGTATCAGAAAAAATCCCGGCATATGCGGGATAGCACCGCATCGATAGCAAGTGATCAGGCTATGTCGGAGTTAAGTACAAAGTATGAAACGGAAAAAAAGGAGGCCACCATCTCCATACAAGAAGCCCGGCTGGGGCAGCAACAAAAAATGCAATGGCTCTATATTGGTCTTGCAGTATTATTGGGATTGTTTGCAATATCATTTTACAGGAATGCATTGTCCCGCAAGAAATCCAATACGCTGTTGTCTGCTAAAAATGCAGAAAACGAATTGCTGCTAAAGGAAATCCATCACAGGGTAAAGAATAACCTGGAAGTGGTATCGAGCCTTCTCGCTTTGCAATCTGCACAGATTGATGATCAGGACATTAAAGAAGCTATGCAGGAAGGACAAAACAGAGTGCAGTCGATTGGCATTGTTCACCAAAAACTTTACCAGGGTACTAATCTTGGAGCAGTAGAAATGAAAGATTATTTCATTAACCTCAGCGAAAGCATACTCGATTCATTTGGTGCTGATGACCGCGTGACTATCGAATGCGCTATGAATAATCTTGAACTTGATATTGATACAGCAGTACCTCTCGGTCTCATCACCAATGAGATCCTGACTAATGCACTCAAATATGCTTTTCCTGATGGACGCAAAGGCCACATCGAAATTAAACTCGAACAAAAAGATGATGACACCCTTCAGCTCATGATTGCAGATAATGGTATAGGAAAATCCGACGTGATCCATGGTACAGGCTTTGGTGGACAATTAGTTTCACTGCTCACGCGCCAACTTAGCGGCTCGATGCGCGAAGAAGTAAAAGGGGGTACCACTATTTATTTTGATTTCAATCTAAAGAAAGCCGGGTAAATGGTTTAACGATCAAGTCATTACCCCATTGATTAATTTCTAATTTCCAAATTTCTAATATGGAATCTAGTGTCAAAATTCTGGTCGTCGAAGATGAAATGCTCATTGGGGCCAAAATTTCACTTTTCCTGACTGAGCTCGGATATAAAGTCACTGCATTACTACCACGCGCAGAAGAAGCATTGCTTCAGGTCATGGACAACATGCCGGACATTGCATTGTTGGATGTTCGCCTCAAAGGGGAGATGGACGGAATAGCTCTTGCTGAAATATTATATACGCAGCATAAGATTCCGGTTATTTTTCTTACCGCCAATTCAGATGATAGCACGTTCAACAGAGCCAAGGCAGCCAGACCATTTGCTTTTCTTGCCAAGCCATTTAAAAAGCCGGACCTCCAGCGCGCGATTGAATTAACGATAAGCCGCCTGGAAGAGATTCACCAACCGCCTAATGCTACAAAGGTTATCAAACAAGAAGAAGACAACACCTTCATTTTGCCTGATCGTATTTTTATTCGACATAAGGACAGGATGTTCAGGATATTATTTGATTCTATACTGTATGTAGAAGCAGAACGTAATTATTGCCACATACATACTAAAGAAAAAGATTATCTGCTCACCATGCCTATGAAGAGCCTGGAGTCAAGACTTCCTGCATCTCAATTTCAGCGAATCCATCGTTCACATATTGCCAACCTCAACCATGTTGATGAGGTATCAGAGGGATATGTCTATATCAATGGCAAGACCTTACCCCTCAGTCATACCCTTAAAGCAGAATTTTTGCAACGCTTCAGAATGATTTAGGCAGGTTACATTTTTAACATAAAAGAATAATAAAAAAACCTTCCCGTTGCCGGAAAGGTCTTTCATTGAATAATCAAAGATTACCCACGAACCTTCTAAAAATTACTTTAAAAGCCAACAACAGCTTGTATAGTAATCCCATCGAATTTCCCTTTGTATTGGTAATCGAATGGAGTGAAATCAAGATATTTTTGTGTGACATATTCTGCTTTCAACAAAATATTGCGTGTAGGAAACCAACCGGCTGAAAAAGTCGAACGATTGATGGTTACGTCATAGGTTTCAAAAAGCTGTTTGCCTTTGATCGTATTATATCTCATCCCCACATAAAGTTGTTCGCGAGGTAAAAAACGGTAGACCAGTTCACCTGCCAATTGCGTGAATGAACGCTCGCCGCCTTCCCCAACAGGTTCAAAGTACATGCTACCTTTCAATTTTTCGTATGTTCCAAAGAACTCAAGGCCATGAAATTTAATAAACGGATTGATCATGATGGAGCTCACTTTATTATTAAACAATGGCAGGAATCGACCCGAATCTTTATTGTTTGCCACCGTGCTTGGACCGATACCTGAAGGAACACCTTCATTCAGGATAAGGGAACGGGCTTGCTCCATGATCATGGAATAGTGTGAACCACCACGATCACCGAGATAAAGACTATTGATCACACTTCCCGCATTGCTGTAAGATGATGCGGAAATTCTGAATCGCAGATCATCCATTGTTTTGTCAAAAGACGCCTTAAAATAAATAGAGGGGTTTCGTTCAATTGGAGCATTAAAGCCGGGAGGCGCGTGTTCGGAATATGGAGTCACGTTGCCTTCAACTTGTCCATTCGTCGCACCTGCCATCAGCGTCAGTCCTTTGACAGGAAAGAGATATAGCTCTCCACCGATTTCTGTGGTGAATGCATCGATGATATAATTTTCAACGAAAGGATTGAAAATACAGTTGCCTGCATCTGATCTGCGAAATTGCATATCGCCGTAGTTGGGTGTAAACTCACCAACCTTGAGCCTGACATATTTGCTGAACCATTCAGGATTGCCCAACATAGGCAATTTATCAACCTGTATATATCCGCCCTTCACCCAAAACTCGGAATGGTGGCGTGTCGACATATAGGTTTCAACACTCAGTCGAATTCCATCAGCTAACTGAACATCTAAATTCAGATTGGCCATTGCGGTACTGAATCCTTGTAATGTGGCCGAGGTGGAGTCACCTCCTGCGCCAGCTCCGAACAATAGATTTTTATTTACAGTATTGATTGGACTTTCAGGAAAATAAACTGCGGCATTAGAATGCTTCAGAGATTGAAAGTCCTGCGTAAAGGCTGCGCCCAGTCGAATTTTGAGCGAGTCAAATTCGGGTTGCTCCGCTTGTTTCGAAGGTTCAAACACGTTGATGCCGCGTTGGTCCCATGGTCGGAAATACTGAATGGCGGACTGTTGTGCGATGATGCTACCTGCTGTAATACAGCTTATCAGGAGGATCACCAATTTCTTAGAAGGTAAATAGGTTTCCATAAAAAAAACAGATTAAGAGTGAGAGAATGTTATGATTTAAATTGAAAAGCAAAATCGAGGGAGATGTCATCTCCCGTCTTCATAAACCCTAAAAAGCTGGGAGGCTTCACCTGGAAGGCTGTCATCTTCAGCTTTTGAATTCCGGTGCAGATGATGGTCTTATCAGGGTTGAGTTGCCAGCAGACATTCATTGTGATGGGATTGGTCACACCGGCGATGGTCAGATCACCTTGGGCGCTGATGAAGTATTTATTGTTTTGCACATCCGTTATCCTGGCAGAAGTCATTGTAAAAAGGATATCCTTGTACTGATCAGTTTTCAATGCCTTGTAAGCTGTTTCATCTAGTTTCTTTCTGTCGCTTTTTAGATTTTCTACGGGTAGCAAAAAGGAAAGTTCGTTGAGTGACTGAAGCTGATCAGAACCATCAGACAGTTTGAATTTGCCTTCTACCTGGAAGATGCCATTCATTGTCCAGTCATGCATGGTGGATGTACCGGACAATTTCATAGAGCCGGTGTTGGTGATGATGGTTTTGGTTGATTGCGCTTGTAATGACGAAGTCAGCATACATGCGACCAACATGATGAGCGCCACAAGTAAAATGTTAAAAGTCTTTTTCATGTTTAATCTTTTTTAGAAGGTGATGATTAATGGTGTGATAGGCTAAAGGTGGCTGACATCACTTTGGGATAGCTGGGTGATTGTCCGGAGGTGGGGGTTAATTGTCCGAAGTATCGGTTTTGTTGACCGAGCTTGTGATGTATTGGGTTACTTCACATTTTCAGCTCTCAGTACAAGTAAATTGAGTAAATCTTTATAAACACACACCGATATTTCCCTTCGTAATGGTTCTTTTGGTGATTGTTCATCAAAAAATGATTTGTCATGAAAGATTTATCTGGTTTATTTTTTCTATCCCTTTTCTTCTTTTCCATACAAGCGGCTCACTCTCAAACCGTCAGCTATTATA
>JBDUDG010000409.1:0-3125 GCA_040003045.1 Saprospiraceae bacterium
GTAATAAAAATTTATAGCGACAGCTTGCCAGGCAGTATGAACAGCAACCTGAGCATCGATCCATATTGCAGAATCTTTGTGGAGGACAACGGGATTGGATTTGATCAGAAATATGCCGAGCAGATATTTGAAATGTTCAAACGTTTACACCATCAGGACGAATATGAAGGAACAGGAATTGGCCTTGCATTTTGCAAAAAAATAATGGAGCAACATGAAGGATTTATTTCTGCGAGAAGCAGTGTAGACCAGGGTGCTACTTTCATTGTGGCCCTGCCCACACGCCTAAACATGAAAAAAGAAAAGGAACTTCATTCGGTCAAAAACTGAAATCAAGTCCGTTCATTCATTATACATTTTCGCAAGCTTTACAATTTCACTGCCGTGGTGAATATGTGTTCCCTGCTTTAGGCTTTGCGCGGATTGCACCATGGCTTTTGCAACATCATCTGCATCAATAGGGGCTATATCTCCAAGAATTGAACCTGAAAAACGCTGCAAACCTTTTCCCAACAATCCTGCCAATTGTTCAGCAGGACGCTGATCTTCTCTGGCACCTAACAGCAAAGAAGGTCTCATGATATGAATGCCCCAATATGGAAGTCTTCTCACATTACTCTCCAGTTCGCCTTTTACTTTGAGATAATAGATTAATGATCTGTTGTCCGCACCAATACTGGACACAAATATCAATTGATTCATACCCTGGAGCGATCCGGTTTTAGCCACATTAAAACTAAGATCATGATCAATAGAAAAAAATTCCTCCCTGCTGCCTGCTTTTTTCATTGTAGTACCAAGACAAATAAATAAATCATCTCCCCGCATCAAATGGCGATAATTATCAGACCGGCTCATATCCACTTCATAATGGATCAGCTTCGGATGCGTAGCAGAAATCGGGGAACGTCCGATAGAAATTACTTTCTCATACGCCTGGTGTACAAGAAGTCTCCTCAAACAGAAATGACCGATAAGACCCGAAGCACCGAACAGTACAGCGACTTTATGATGGCGTTGTATCTCGACACCTGAAAGGGAAACATCTAAAAGCTGGTCAGACATATCAAATCAATAGGCAACTTTCCTCGTGTAATAAGAAACACTATATCCACCCCATATCCCCAGGGCCCCATTTATATTAGATTTCAGCCTGGTATAGCTTGAAAATGGTCCTTGATTAGAATTGCTGAATTCCAGTGTATTCCAAAAATCAAAATGAGCTTTATCCAAATTACACCACTTAATCGTCATCGTATCACCTACAAAATACAAACCAAATTTGCCAGGATCTGTGTCCCGTTCGGTGGTCTTAGGATTAAAGAGCTGGAATTCAAATGTTTTACCATCAAAAAATAAATCTTCCACGACGCTTGAAAAAGCAGTCTGCAAGCTTCCTTCATTGGTCGATCCAAAATACCTGTAAAAATTTCTCATGCCCGCAGGATCTGATATTGTGCACCTCAATTGAGCAAGACTATCGTTAGGCGTTCCTGGTGGTGCTTCAAAATGAAGGTTTTCCAGAGGCACATGTTTTGGAATTGATGTTGTAGCGGTGATCAGATGGCCTTCGGTGATGATTTTCAAGTCATACGATTTTTCCTCCTGGGGCTGTAGTTGGCGAAGAACATCAATATAGACGCAATAATCGATCGCGAGACTATCTGCATTTAGTCCGAACTGTGCCGCAACTTCTTTTCGCAATTCAGGTGACAGATCCGACAAACATATTTCCTGTAATACAACTTCCTGACTTCCATCACTAACCCTGACATCTGCATTATGTACAAAAGATCCTGTGAACTGATCAGGGTTCAACGTGCCATAAAAATCAAAGCTCCTGGTGAGAATCAAATATGGAGGAAATGGATTTTCTCCGGCTTCAATATATCCTTCCACTACATACTTCGGTCCATCAGCGGATTTCAAAGGTGTATATTCCTGCTCACAGGAATTAAATACAATCATCGCGATGAATGCGCCGTATATAAATCTTATTGTATTCATTGCCATTTGAAATTCCAGGTTACTGAAGGAAGAATCGGAAATATGGAAACTTTATAAGCCTTGATGGTAGCTTCACCCATTTCCAGATCAGTCTGATAATCTGTATAAGTAAAAAATGTATTTTTCCGGTTATACACGTTATAAATAGAGAACACCCAGCTGGATTTAAATTTCTTATCCACACTTGCTTTCGGTGTCCAGGTCAGCGAAAGATCCATCCGGTGATAAGGCTCCAAACGCTGACTATTTCTTGGCCCGTAATCGGTCTGCAAATTGCCATCAATTATATAGAGTCTTTCGACAGGTGTAAACGTTCGGCCAGTTGCAAATATAAAAACCATACCTGCCGTCAGCTTTGGATTGATATTGTAATTGGCTACAAAGGTCATGTCATGAGTCCGGTCATAAGTCGCCGGAAATATTCTTCCTTTTTCAATGTCCGGAAAAGTCCTCTCTGTGCGGCTTAACGTGTACCCCACCCATCCATTCAGGTTGCCTTTATTTTTCCTGATAAATAATTCAAGCCCATACGCTTTGCCTTTTCCAAATACAAATTCATCTTCCACCTGATCCACGCTATTGTCCACAAAGCTTTCACGATAATCAATCTGATCATGTAATGATTTGTAGTAAGCTTCCACAGAAGCCTCATACATATCATGCTGCAGATTTTGAAAATACCCTATGGCATATTGCCATCCCCGCTGCGGTTTTACAATTTCTGAACTAGGGACCCAAACATCTGCCGGTAATGTAGAAGAACTATTACTGACGAGATGAAGATATTGGGTCGTTGCAGTGATGCCTCCTTTCAAGGAAGTATTCGGGCCAAGGGTTGTGTTGATAAATATTCTTGGCTCTAGTGAATTATATGTTTTAACCACTTCTCCTGCACTATATATTTTACCTGTGATTTTTGAAGTGTAAGGACCTGTCTGTTGAAATATTGTACCGCGCAAACCTAAATTCATTCGCAACCAATCTGCGACTTTCCAGTCATCCTGCAGATAAACAGCTAGTTCATTTCCATGCTTTGGTTTTGCTGATGAAGTAAATTCAGTTTCACCTGCATTCCCGGTTACAATGTTTGGTGTCAGGCGATGATACGTGCCCTGCAA
>JBDUDG010000081.1:0-10456 GCA_040003045.1 Saprospiraceae bacterium
CTGATCTGACGGTGAGATAAATATTGGGCCTTTCAAAGCTTGACAGGAATGTCTTTGGATCTTTGAGTTTTAATTGCTGGCGAATATCTTCCTGCGTGGCTTTATCTGCGGTAGCTGTCAGCGCAAGAACAGGAATAGCATTGAATACTTCAATCAGAGTTGTGAGCTTTGCATATTCGGGTCGGAAATCATTTCCCCAGATTGAAACACAATGGGCTTCATCTATGGCAATCAATGAAATCGTTTTCTCCCCGATAAACTCAAGAAACTTCTGCGTCAGTGCGCGTTCAGGAGAGATATAAAGGATCTTTAATTCACCATTTTTGATTTGATGATGGATGATCTTGCTTTCATCTCCGGAAGTTCCACTATGCAGAGCTCCAGCGACGATCCCGTTTGCTCTTAATGACCTGACCTGGTCATTCATTAAAGAGATGAGCGGCGAAATCACCAATGCAAAACCATCCCTGAGTAATGCAGGTAATTGATAGCAAATGGATTTTCCGCCCCCTGTGGGCATGATGACAAGCGCATGACCACCATTCAGCACATGATGTATGATCTCTTCCTGGTGCTCCCGGAATTCATCAAAACCAAATCGCGACTTGAGAGTGTGAAGTAAATTTTCAGCTGGCATTTCAAAATATGTTTTCAATCGACAATAGCTGATAAAGCTAAGGGATTGATGGGGAAATAGCAAATATGTTTTACCCCCGACGATCGCGTGTCTCTGACCGCGAAAATCCAAAATCGTCAATCGTCAATCGTAATTCCACTGACGTTCGCGTGTCTCCGACCGCGAAAATCCAAAACCGTCAATCGTCAATCGTAATTCCACTGACGTTCGCGTGTCTCCGACCGCGAACAATTTATTACTTTAACAGATGTTTGCATTTGGACAACAGTTCTCATTCCGCCTTCTAAGCTGCGCTTAGGACGGCGCCAGAAAAGAAAAAAGGGAGCATTCATCTGTTACAGATATTTCGCTCCTCTGGAGCTTGAGTTCGCCAATAAATCCAATTGATCAGCCTGGATTAACTCAACCTGCTTTAACTCAACCTTATGCTATGGTTCGACCTTGTATTACTCAACCTTGTGCTACAACTCACCAACCGCACCTCACCAAACATCGTAAATCCAATGGTTCGACCTGCTTTTACTCAACCTTATGCTACAACTCACCAACCATCGTAAACCGTAAATCGTAAATCCAAAATCGTAAATCCGCTGATGTTCGCGTGTCTCCGGAACTTGAAATTGTGGGGAAAGCAATATTCAAGGCTTTCAGGAATGAGCGGAGTCGAAATCATTTGTGTGAGATTCTTGGCGGTCGTTGAGCGAAGTCGAATCGATACGCCCCGACGTTTGCATGATTTTCGATAGGTGATTGCCTATGGTATTACTCTAAAACAAAACCCACCAAAGTGATCAATATTTGTCGCTCGATTACTTAAAACCCATGAATTAAAAAATGTATCCGGAGACTCTGTCAAAAGCTCTATATTATTATCGTTATTATTTTGAAATTTATTCATGTCCACCCATGCATCAACATTGTTTCCATTACATTTCCCATGGAATATTTGATTGCCGTCTTGTCCGGTATTACTTCCCTGCCTTAAAAAATAAGTCCCTATTGCTTTCGGAATTATTTTTACCAGAAGAGAGAAAGTATCTTTTTCGTAATTGTATTCCCCTTCTAATATACTTACATCAGCCGTTACTAAATGCATGTGATAATCATAGTTTGTATTGTCCAAGAAATAAAAATATTTATTAATTGTGGACATACCTCCCTGCCCAAGTGTATCAATTCTAAAGATAACTGTAACTGGCTTCCATTCTACACCAGACATGCTTGCAATCCCCAACTTCTTTTCTTCAGAATCAAACAGTATCACATCTTTAAAGAATTTTGACACTATGGTTATCGTATCACCTAAATGATATTCCAACTGGACGGGCAATATATTCGCAGGGATTCGTACATATCTCGGACAATTATCTTGTTTGATACAAGATGAAATTATTGAGAGGATAAAAATAAATTGCACCATTATTATATTCAAACCTCTCGGAGATGATATTTTAAACTGCATATACTTTGCTTATTAATAGATATAACTAATTAATAATCATTAAACAAATTATTCACCTGTATTTTAATACTTTGTTGAACACCGTCAATTAATTTATCTTTAAATTCCTGGGGAGAACTTGTGTTAAAAGTAAGTAGATTATACATTTGGGAAATTGAAAAGCCACTTGCTTGATCATCAATAGACCCGCAATTTAAAAAATCTTGATCACAGACGAATAAACCCGTATCAGGTGAATTATCTACTAGATCATTATAAAATCCTATTGGAATATGATGAATACTCTCATTTCTAGTCCTTTCTAACTGAATTAACCATGAGCCAAATTGCGATGTATTTAAATTTAGGTAAGTTCTATGAGCATATGTTTCCCCCACAAACTCCGCCCAAGATTCCACTAGAGAAATAAGCCCTGCATTTGGACTACTAGAACTCCCGTGACCTCCAGCAACTATTTCAGCCCAAACTAAAGCATCCCAATAGCCTATATTTACATTCACATAATGTGAGGAATGGGCTATTTCATGATAAGTCAATTCTTTAAGTTCATCTGAATTATGGTAATTTATTCCAACAAATACATCAGGCAGATAAAGTAATATTGAAGCTGTTGCAATGTTAGCAGCGATTTGACCAAAAGGACCTGTCCAAAATAATGCTCCTGAAATTCCCAATCCAATAGCGGCTGCAATTTCATATTGGCCAGTCATAAGAGTATACCCGTAACGGAGATGCTTACCTACAAAAATGTCTAAATGTGATGGAGAGGGATTTATATTATCAGAAACAGCAAAATCATGAAATTCATGAACTGCATTTCCAACAGTTGCCGCACCCCAATATACATGTGCATCTGAGCCTTCATCAGACCAACTATCATATTTAACCTGTATATCATTATAATAAGGACCACGTATTGTTCCAAGGTGATGTTTAACGGGAAAGATCCATTGAACTATAGATGCCCATCCAGTTTTTACGCCTCTAATCTTCAGACCAGAGTCAGAATTAAAATGCACCCACATAAAAGCATTACCAAAAAATCTGCTATTGACCTTAAAACATCCTGCATCATCTGTGTACGCAGTATGAAAATCAAAAAAACTATCTTTTATCACTATTCTTACCTGTCTTACTCCTTGAAAAGTATTTTTCTGTACATCCTTCACTTTTATACAACCACCTGGTTTCCTGGAATCACTGTAAACCTGACAACCACAACTGTTTGTTGTAAATTCTCCACCCCCTCCACCGCCACCGCCACCGCCACCATCAACGTTTGGCTCAATTACATAACCAATATCATCAGGATTATACCCTTTTCTTCTCAAAGCTTGTCTTACCAAAGCCTCATCTGATGAACCTAGATACAGATTCGCAAGATTTGTGTAAGGCACCTGCGGTAAAACTTGCCCTGGTGTAACAACTGCGTACATGGGTACAATTTGATCTCTTGGCGTCCCATGCTCAATATAAAAATCTCCTAAATGCGTGACCTCTCTGTCTAAGGGAAATTCAACAATATTCAATTCACTATTAGATAATAATTCTAGCTGCTCATGCGTATTAGGTGTAAATTTTATATAGAAATTTGTTACGGGAAGGGACGTAATATCAGGATTGTATAATTCATTGTAAGCAGCTGTAAAATTTTCAACTGTATAAGGGTTTTCACGAGGAGGTCCCAATGTTGTAATATCTGCTGTCGTATCTTCGATTGCAGATCCACCAGTAGTAAATATATTTTGCTCTCCTCCACGACTAAATTAAGACTTAAAATTAAATGAAAGTATTTTATTTAGTTAATATTTACTATTTCCGAAGATTTTAACAATTGGCCAATTTCTAAGTATATGTTGCGCAACAAGCACAGCTTTGTGTGGCCAAAGTCATTATCTCTGTAAAATTGCTTTTACAAATGCCTCTCCGCATGATAAGAACTCCTCACCAGTGGACCACTCTCCACAAATGCAAATCCTCGTTTCATCCCTTCTTCTTTATACCATGCAAAAACATCCGGGTGGACATATTCTGCTACAGGAAGATGCATCGGTGTAGGTTGTAAATATTGTCCGATAGTCAGCACATCACATCCATGTGCATGCAGATCATCCATAGCATGCAACATTTCATCTTTTGTTTCTCCAAGACCGACCATAATGCCCGACTTGGTTCTTTTTCCAAAATTTTTAGTTCGCCGGATCTGCTCAAGACTTCTTTCATAACGGGCTTGTGGACGAACCAGACGATAAAGACGTGGCACTGTCTCCATATTATGCGACACAACTTCCTGTCCTGCAGAAATCATACGATCGAGTGCTTCCCAGTTTGCCTTAACATCCGGGATCAGTGTTTCAATGGTAGTAGACGGGGATAATTCCTTTATTCTAATGATGGTCTCATGCCAGATCTCAGCACCACGATCTTTCAGTTCATCACGATTAACCGAAGTTATGACAGCATGTTTTACACCCATCAATGAAATGGCTTCTGCCACACGTCGTGGCTCATCCATGTCATATTCATTCGGGCGACCGGTCTTGACAGCACAAAACGAACAGGACCTGGTACACACGTTTCCCAGAATCATAAAAGTGGCAGTTCCGGCACCCCAGCACTCTCCCATATTCGGACAGTTTCCACTCTGGCAAATCGTATGCAGATTGTAGGTATCGACCAGTTGACGAACTTTCCTGTATTCCTCCCCAATCGGCAGTTTTACCCTCAACCAGTCAGGTTTTCGGGAACGGGGTTGGCTGGTGGAGATTTGCAAATCATTCATTTCAACCGCAAAGGTAGGGGTTAGTCTTCTAATGCTTTAAAAAGGCTTCGGAGGTATTAAATGTCGTACACCCAACTTTTTGAAACATTTCAGGGTCTTCAGACCTGATACTATGCAGCCGAACCCCTTTTGCATTCGTTATCACAACCAGACCAGGTTAGCCATATTCCATCCTTTAAATTAAAAGGTATGACACGATCATTACTACAATGGTTAATTCCTGTTTTGCTATTGCTGATTTCCTCAAGATCTGATTCGCAATCCTATCGTTCCATGCCTGTTTCAGATGCACAATGGAACGTTGCAAGATGTTGGTTCTTTTATCCGGGTGGATGGCATGACGAATATGCACTGCTGATGGATGGAACGGATACCGTATACAATGGACATATTTATAAAAAAATACTGATCCAGACCCATCATGCACCCGGTACTCAATATGATTCTACGTATACTCATTATCTCGGTGGAATGAGGGAGGCCAACAAAAAGGTATTTATTATTTCCGAATACCAATGCAATGACACAATCGAACGAATGGTTTATGATTTCAATACAACTCAAGCCGGAGACACCATATACACCCAGGTGCTCACGAATGGATCGACACAATTTATACCTCATATTGTAGTATCCCTCGATTCAATTATAGTAGGAAGCCAATACCACCGGAGAATCAATCTGAGAGATGAAAATGATTTTTTCTCTGAATCCTGGACGGAAGGACTCGGCAGTAGCCTGGGCCTTACATATGCATCATACTGGTTGCTGACTGACAATTCATATGACCTCACCTGCTTTTATGATCAGGGTACGTTGAAATATATAAATCCACAACCGCAATATGCATTCTGTTCTGATCCACTTCCAGATATTCAGTGTTCATCAACAACCGTAGTGAAGGAAATACACAAGCAACAGGATTTCACCATTTTCCCAAATCCTGCCGTTGATAATATTACTATTGAAACGAAAATTCCCTTCCATTCATTAACTATTATAAATGAAATAGGCGAGCGCATAATGTCCAGGGGTGAAACATACTCTCTTGGTATAAATTCATTTCCACCAGGTCTATATTTTCTCCAATTCAGCGACACGAAAAACAGGCTGATCGGAAATGTGAAGTTTATAAAACTCTAAATAATAACTTCTAAATAAAGAAATAATTAGGTAACGGAGGGGCTTGCCCCCAACGATGTATAATCATAAAATATTTAATTCATTGATTTCTCTTACTCACCTTCGAATTTCTTATTTATATTAAATTTTTCTTCATATCTTCGCCATCTCTCACGGCAAGGCCTCATCCCTCATTTATTTCATCTTTAAATATTTAACAATGAAATCATTTTATTTCATCTGGCTAAGCCTGTTCGTCATCCTGATGATATCATGTAACAAAGATTCATCACCTTCTAATTGCGAAAAACTGGAAGGCACATGGAAGGCAGAATCATGGAAAAACGATACCACAGAATTGCTTGGCATCAATATGCCGATTATAAATTCAGATCTTATTTTCAAAACCCTTGCAGACACCACCGGTGATTTTGAATGGATTACAAATTACCAGATCGGAGGAATGGATGATGTCATCGGGGGCTATAAAGTCAATGATGCGTGTGATGAAGTCATCATTACACCAAATGGCGGTGCCGCTTCAGAAGATTACAATTTTCATTTTGAAGGCAACCTGCTGATCATGGAAGGAACAATATTTGGCGTAGACACGAAACTGAATTTCAGCAAGCAGGAATAAACCCAATAAGTAGTATAAGAAAATGGCATCTCCGGAAGTATACCTACAACTCACCAATACCCGGATCCAATTCTTTAGCTTTCATAAATGCTTTCTCTGCAGCAGTATTATTTCCTGATCCACGATATGCTTTTGCCAATTTGAAATTCAATTGCGCATCTCCAGGTGCAAGCAAAATTGCTTTTTCATACCATTCGATTTCTTTGGCGGAATTTCCAAGCCCGTGATAATAATTCGCCAGGTTGGTGGCTATCGATACGTCAGTCTTGATATTCCATGCTTCCTGAAGAACAGATACACCAGCTTCAATATCGTTTTTAGTGACAAGGTAATTTCCATAAGCCACAAGGGCATAATTTAATCCGGTTTTAGATTTTATATCGTCTGGAAATAATTGTACCGCCCTACGATAAGCTTCTACTGATTCCTTGTATTGTCCCAGATAATATGTACAAGCTCCATACGCCAGGTGCGCATCATAATAAGTAGGATGAAATTGAATCGCAGCCTTCAAATGAATTAATGCCTCTGAGAGTAATGAAATTCGCACCTTCTGGTCTGTCGCTTTTAATGCTTCTGTAAGTAAGAGTGTCCCAAGATCATTTCTCAATTTAATGCTGTTCGATGAGTATTTCAGATCAGTTTGAAACAGGGTTTTATTATCTTTCCATGCCGGATTCCGCAATATTGTCATCATCCCAAATATTATGGCAACACAGCCAAAAAGCGGCAATCCTATTTTGACTCTATTAGTTCCAAGTAACTGTATTACTCCCATTGTGATAGCCAGGCAAAATCCAACAGATGGCAAGAATAAAAAACGTTCCGCCATGAATGTTCCCACAGGAATTAAAATATTTGAAGTGATACTTATGGCAATAAGAAAAAACAGGACACCGAATCCTGCAATTTGCCTTCTCCTTATACTTAGAATTCCAAAAACAATGAGAATAATTAAAATAAGAAGGCTAAGCAGAACAAATGGATCTGCGAAATTCTTTAATTCAATTTGAAACGGATAATAATCATGCGTCAGTGGAAAAGGAAAGAACATCAATCTTGCATCTTGTCCAAATGTATATATGATCGTAGCCCATTTCGTCCACAACGAACAATTTATCCACTCATGCCCATTCCATTGCAGAAAAGGATTGTTGAGCGGCTCAGGGATCATATTCCTGCTTGCCTCCATTCCCAGCGCCATGGTCCTAAAAAGCAAGAATAACGCAGCGCCCAGAAACATTGGAATGAGAGACCGGAGTGCACTGGAAAATTTTATTTTTCTGTAATACCAAATGGACAAAGGTCCGATGATCACGAATGTGATGACATTTTCTTTTGACAGGCAAGCTGCAAGAAAAAGGATAACAGTGAGTAATATCCACTTAAATCTTTTTGACTCCAATGATCTGAGCAAGCTGTACAATGCCCCCAGTCCCAAAAGTAACGAGAGCTGTTCATCACAACTTTTAACATTGGCAACGACTTCAGTATGTACCGGATGTACTATGAATAGTACCGCTGAAAAAAATGCAATCATTTCTCCAGAGGCCATATTTTTTAACAGCAGCAGGAGAAACTTCCAGAACATCAATCCGCAACACGCATATAGCAGAATGGCCATAAAATGAAAAGGCAAACTGTTTGCACCTGCGATCGAATACAAGGCAGCAAACAAAGCAAGTGATAATGGCCTGTATCTTCCTCCGGGCAGCAATTTTTCTCCTTCCCCGACCCGTAAGTATCCGGCAAAGCTATCATGAGAGAAAATAGAAGGTATACCATCCAATCCTTTTTGTACATAGGTATTCCCTGTAATGACGACTTCGTCATCAAGGACAAAACTGTGATGAAGAGTATTAATATAAAGCAATATCGCAAGGGAAATTAAAGCGACAGAGGGCAGATATTTATTTTCAGGAAATCTCATTTCGGTCATCGTCTAAAATCAAAAGTAAATCAAGATATTCGATACCTGCCAGGGTAGAAAAGGCATTCAATAGAAAAGATCACTTAAATATCATTACCTTAAAGACATCAATTCAAAATTTAAAACATATACGTATGAACTGGCTTTACTTTATTGTCATAGGCGCTCTCGCAGGATGGCTTGCCGGAGTTATCTGGAAAGGATCGGGATTTGGCTTGATCGGTAACATCATCACTGGTATTATTGGTGGTATGATAGGCGGCTGGGCTGCTGCCCAATTAGGTCTTTTTGGAGGGGGAGTAATATTCCAAATCCTCGTTTCTGCCGGAGGGGCTTTGATCCTGATTTTTTTACTTAGGTTGATCAGGGGCTAAGAGATTAAATAAAAAAGTTGCTGCCTATGGCTTGATTTCACAGGCAGCAACTTATTCTTGAATTCTTTAGTCAAATCAAAAAGACATGACTTAATAATAATTCCTGTTACTATTCTTATAATTTTGACAAACCATAGGCAAGTCCAAGACTGAATTGGATTGTATTATCTGTAATTTTGTCACCTATGCGAAATGCCTTGGCTCTTACATCATTTAATCCAAGGAATGCACGGAGATCTGTATTTAACCAGATGCGATTTGCCACTTTGTAATTGAATCCAAGTCCTCCTGATACAGCGAAGTTGACAGAAGAATAACCGCTTTTATCGACTTTAACGCCATTGTATTTAGCATTTAACAGAAATTCAGGAGCTACACCTGCATACACTTTAGGATGGAATTTTTCACCCAGTTTGCCAAAGAACAAGTCAAAATAAAGGGGAACCTGAATAAAGGCAATCTTTGCTTCATTGCTCCCAACTTTATATCCCTCACCTGAGTACAAAATATCAAGCGACAACCCGGTTGATTCGTTGATACTATAGGTTGAGGTAAGTCCAAATACAGGTCCCAAAAGAGATTTTGACCCGGTGACGTGACTAACATTTGAAAAATTAACTCCGGCTCTTGGTCCCAGCGAAAACGCATCCTGTGCGCTAAGCTGATAAACAGAAAACAAGCTGGCTATTAGTACGAGGTTTTTTACTTTATTAAACATAGTTTTTTATTTTAAATTATGATGAGAAGATAATTCTGACGTTTTAACAAAGGCTGCATATGGAAGGTTGTGTAACGAAATGCAAATGTTCCATTTCTCACTCCAAAAGGCAACAAAATGCAGGCAAGCTCATCTACAATGATTGAATTGTGAAAAAAATAGCATGTAATTGTATAAGTTTTATTAATATAAATTGACCGTTTATATATACTATCTATCTTTAATGCATGAAATTCTTTTTTCGATTCCCTGCATTTTTATTATATGTTATTTTATTACTTCCCTCTTGCCGACCAAATAAGAAAATGGATATGAGCAAGGACCATCAAATGGATCAAATGATCAAGGCTGAAAAAGGCTCGCCATCAACCGGAACTCAGGCCATGATCGATAGTGTTCAAAAAGCGCAAAAGAGTGTGGATGCATCAAAAGTAAATATCATCCTTTGTGCCCAAAGAGCTCAAATGTATAAGAGCCAACTCGCTTCTGTCACAGGACTTCAGAAAGCTAATCTCATGGTCATGTATGGCTTCGAAGAATTGAAAGCCGGAAATACACAACAGGCCATGGACGCCTTCCATGACGTCATCACATTTGTAAACCCGATGCAAATACCGGGAAAAGAAAAGACCATCATCGAAGTCAAAAAAATGCTTGCCATTGCGGCACTGCGTCTAGGGGAGCAACAAAACTGTCTAAACAATCACACATCAGCTTCATGTGTCATACCCATTGTAAAAGCCGGACAACATACCTTAAAAGACGGATCAACAGAAGCAATGGAACTATAT
>JBDUDG010000082.1:0-10448 GCA_040003045.1 Saprospiraceae bacterium
AAATTCTCTTTTTGGAATCCTCAATCACTTTATTCAGATTCTCTTTTTCGCGCTGCAGCTTGGTCATATTGCTTTCGAATTTGGTCAGCTGTTTTTGTTGATCATCAAGATCATCAGTGATCAGATCTACCTGCACTTTATGAGAAAATTCTTTAAGGAATTTTACACTGGCCACATAAGCGGTTGGATTGGTCGTTGAATTCACGTAACCGGAATCAAGACCGATCCAAACGATTGATTTGACTCCATCGCCAGCTTCTTCATTCAGATTGTAGATGTTTAATTTATTGATACCTCCGATATCAAGCAACTGCACATCCGGAGTCAGACTTTCTTTTGATTGTTTTACCCTGGCTACTTTGCCATAGGGTTTCATGAATTCTTTCCATTCGGCATCTGCAAATTTGATAGATGCCCCGGGAAGAATGATCGTCAATGCTGGATTGGTACCCTGGCTCATGACACGAGTGTCTTCGAGAACCTGAGCTTTAATCGGGCCGGCCAGCAAACAGGTAAGGGTAAGGAGAAAGAAAATGTTTTTCATAATTAAGTGGATTAAACAGGAAATAAGACAGAGTTCGTTTCTGTCGCTAATATGTCAAAACTTATACAATCACGAGATTAGTATGGTTTCAAAATACAGTGAATTTTGAAATCTTTAAGAAAAGATTTTGAATAAATTATGACCGAAAATGGAAATTAATAGGTATCCCGGATCAAAATCAGGTCTTAGGCTTCACGATTGTGAATACCCGGGAAATATTAAACCCGATATGAATGTCCCCTTTTCGCCAATCCCCAATATTTTCAGCCACAAAACCTCTTTCGACCATAGATGTACTATTGGTCAGGTGTAACTGAAAAACGTGGCCACCTGTCTCAATATCAAATCCAAAGGATAGGGAATTGTGCACAGCCTGGCTCACCTGGTCCGGAAGCAGGTAAATATATTCCGCATTCAAAGAAAGACGTTTGCTCAACTTTATCCTTCCTGCAAAACCAAAAGCAATCACGTCATTTTTTTCTGCGACAGTAGATACAAGATTCCGATGGACAAGAGTAGGCGAAACCTGGAAACTAAAAGCACTGCTAAATTTCCTGCCAATAATTATCTGGGCTACATGATATAATCTCGAAGTAAAAAGATTGTCCCTTTCAGGATGCGCCCAATGAACAGTTTCTATACAGGTAGTCCCAAGTATCGCGACGGTGAAAGGCATATTTCGAAGTCCTGTGCTTTGTCTCAGAAGCTTGTATTTTATAAAACCATCATAGGTCTTTTCATAACTGCTTCTTCCCAAACCTATGGACAATCTATCCGTAATGCCATAATCTGCACCTATCCGAATAGTAGCCTGATCCAATCCGAATAACTGGTAAAGGCCTCCACTCAGAAAACCAAACCTGTGGCAAATCTTAACATCCAGCACACCAGCTGCAGTACTCTCTAATGAATGAAGGTTGATGACATGATCAGTTTTAAAACTGGCTGCTGCATACTCGGTAGTCTCCTCTCTCCCAAGTAGTGAAAGCAAAGTCTGCTCTTTTTGAGCCAATATCTGCCCATCGGCAGCAGCCATAATCATGACGATAAAAAAAGTATATCGGACTAGTATCATTTGTTCATTGGTACTAATTCAGCTTTTACATTTACACGCACGGTTTTGGAGATATTATCCTTCACCACTTTCGGGATCTGAATATTAAAATCTTCGATTACAATATCAAATGAGGAGGATGCTATGACGTTCCCGTTTTTCATGCTCAGCTCTGCCTTGCTTTTGAAAGGTTTGGTTACACCATGCATCGTAAGTTGACCATCTACATTTACCTGGTATACATGATCATTCATCAGGTGTAAAGTGGACCAATCTGTAATGCTGCCTTTGTAGATAGCTTTTGGATAGTCATCACTTTCCATATAGTTTTCATTGAAGTGCTCCTGCATGAGTGCTTTTTGAAAAGTAAAGCCTTTAACAAGCGATGAAAATTCAAATTTGCCTGTAGCACTGTCAAAGATGATATAGCTGTTATTATTATCCGCTGTTATTTTTTCTATCGGGGCATCGGAGATGAATTGCACATGGCCGGTTTTGGAATAATATTTCTGTCCGGATGAAACAGCAATAAATCCAGTAAAAAATAAAAAAAGAAGTATATATTTTTTCATTGCAGGTTTAATTATTCGGAGCTCCTTGCGAAACCCATTTTTCAATTTTTTCAATATTACATTCTTCAAGAGCGGAGCGGTCTTTAGGCATCGGGGATACGTTAGCAGGATCAGAATGCCTGATGGCTTTGATCAGTTTTCCATCATTCACCTTAACAATCAGGAAATCATATCCTTCAAGTGGAATCTGGCTTACTCCAACATTTGCATTACTGTGACAGTCATAGCAAAACTGCTCGATAATGGGCAGTATTGTCCCGCTATAAGTCACATTCGTTGTATCACAGGTATCAGGTGGATAGAGAATATCCTCTACATGATACGCACATGACCAGAAGGACGTGAACGCAAAAACACAAAAACTAATCCCTATACAATTTCTCATACTCTTGCAAATCTTCTCCTTCATATGCGCATAAACAGCGCACAATAAGTAAATCTATAACGTCAATTGATATGCAGTTGGCTAAATTTGCTCAATGGGAAACCCGGGCCGCCGAAACGGTTAAAACCGAACCCGATAAGACCTATTCCTCTCCTTCAAGCCATTTTTTAAACAGTGGGGATTTTTCAGTACTTACGATTACTTCTTCATGCGCCACAGGGAGCAGATCAATGCGCACCCTGGCCTTGGTGTATGAATGCATCTGCTGTATAGCATCTATTCGGATGATGTATTGCCTGTTGATCCTGAAAAACTTTGAGCTGTCAATGATTTCTTCAAGATTTTCAAGGGTATAATCCAACGGATATTTTCGCCCTTCACGTGTCATCATGAAGGTGATCTTGTCCGATGTATAGAAATAAGCGATGTCGTGCTGATGTACCAGACGAAGACTTTGTCCCATACGAATGAGAAACCGTTTGTCATGTGCCTGTTTGGAAAGCAATTTATTGACGATCTGCTTATAGTCATTACTCTTATTTCGCTGTTCTTTGAATCTTGTCATCGCACTTTCAAGATCCTCCTGTTTGATTGGCTTAAGCAGATAATACAGTGCATTCAATTTGAAAGCTTCAATAGCGTATTGATCATACGCTGTGGAAAAAATCACTCCTATCCCTTCGAAGGAATGATGCCGGAATATCTCAAGCCCTGAACCATCTGCCAGGTGGATATCCATGAAAACAAGGTCTGGTGCAGGGTGTTGGTCCAGAAAATTGAGTGTCGATTCGACTCCGTCCGTTATACCCACAATCTCACACTCTGGCTCAACTTTTTTCAACATATTTACCAATCGTGAAGCAGCTGGCTTCTCATCTTCAACTATCAATATATTCATGACCTAGGAATTCAGATGGATGATTGGAATTTTAACTGTAAAGGTATGGCCGTCATTGATAATTTCAATTTTCGAGGGAGTAAGATATTGATATCTGGTCAACAAACTATTCAGCCCAAAACCAGTTGAATCTGAGGCAATAGTGATTTTGGGCTGAATAACGTTGGAAACGATAGCCCATTGATCATCAATTGAAATGCTGATCGTCAGGGGCCTTTCATGTGAAACCTTATTGTGTTTGATTGCATTTTCTACCAGCAACTGAAGACTTAACGGAGCAATGTATCCTTCTGATTTTTGTATGTCTTCCACGATACGGATATTCTCACCATATCTTTTCTCAAGGATATAACCATAATTCCTCATGATATTGATCTCTTCATCTATAGTGATCAGTTCTGCTTCACGGTGCATCAATACTCCTCTGAAAAAACCTGACAATTGATCTACATAAGCGACTGCACTTTTCTGGTCCTCTTCTATGATGCTCGACAACGTGTTGAAACTGTTGAATAAAAAATGAGGATTGACCTGTGCCTGGATCGCGAGCATTTGAAATGTGGTCTTTTCTTTTTCAAGCTGATGAAGTTTATTAAAATGATGTATACGTGACCGGAGAAATGACCAGGTAAGAGCTGCCAACAAAATAAAACACACGCAAAAAAACCACCATGTTAAATAAAATGGCGACATGACAACTATTTCTCGTATGAAAGGTCTCGACCTTGAAAAATCATCATTGTAAGAACCTGCCACAACAAATCTGTACGTACCGGGAGATAATTCGGAATAAACAGCTCTCCCTTCATGTGTATAGATCCAATCCTGATCATGTCCTTCTAATTTATACCTGTACTGCACTCGCGATGGATCAGGATACCACAATCCGGTAAATCGCATATCAAGAAAATTACTGTCCGGATTGAGCCTGATCTCTTCCTGCTGTTGGTTAAAAATGCCGGGTGAAATATCCACGAGATGCATATGCACATATCGGGCAGTATCATTAGTGGAGGGGACGTAATGCAGTATGTTGTCGGTGTCTGCTATCCATACTGATCCATCTTTATCTCTGCAGACGGCATTCAGATTGGGAGAAAAAGATGAGAGACCTGTAGAAGAGGAGAATGAGAAAAGCCCATATTCAGGATTGTTTATTTGCACAACACCTTCTCGTACCATCACAATCTCACCTTTATTTGTTGATATCAGACTATTTAGTGCTCCATGTGCGGAAGAAATGTGATCCAGCACATTGCCATTGATGTCAAGATTCAGGATATTTCCTTTGGTCGAGGAGATCCAAAGATTATTATCCTTATCACTCGTGATACTGTATATGGTCCTGAGATCAAATGTATCCTGGACTGGCAAAGTGATCGGCCTGTGAAACGAAAACAATTGATTTTTCTCCAGATAATACAAACCCTTTCCATCAGTACCAAACCATACCTTATCATCGTCACCTACATACACATCATACACATATCCTGCAGGAAACTGAAATTTTTGCTGAAATACAGTCAACTTTAGTTTGTCTTTGAATGGATCATCTTTCCAGTCGATTTCTGTTATTCCACCAAGAGTAGCAAGCCACAATTTATTTGCCTTGCCATCTATATTGAGTATGCTGTTGTTTGAAATGTTTTCCTGCTCTGTAAGATGCCGCTTTTCTCCTGTTTCCGGATTGTAAATGTAGAGTCCCTGTCCAAAAGTCCCTATCCATAATATGCCTTCCGGATCTACATAGATGGACAGAATGTTAAGTTGTTCTTTTTCCAGATGGTGCACTACTTCTCCCCCAAATTTATCCATACTGTAAAGACCACTTTCACAACCAAGCCACAACTTATCTTTTAGAGAAGTGACGGACTGAATGCCTGTGACATTTGGAAAATGATGATCAAGCTGGGTATTAGCCATAAATAATTTATTACCAGAAGATACCCAGAGATTGCCTGTTTTATCGAACAGCAGATCATCAATGTGCTTTGGAATTTCAGGAGGAAGGCTGATTTTATTTGCTTCGTATGTGATGCTATACCGCCCGACATTTCGTTCAGTAGCGACCCAGACATCCATGTTCCTGCCTGTGACGAGATCCACCACACTCATATCTTCAGGATCAATATTCTTTACAACGACAATGCTGTTTTTGCCGGCTATGAAATGGGCCACACCATGATCATATAAACCAATCCATACATCACCATTTTCTTCCACCAGAAGTTTGGTCACAATTTCATCCGGAAGACCCTGTTCGCGCCCTAGATGTGTCAATAATTCAGTTGGACTTAGTTGATAAATATAAATTCCCCTGTCGGTAGCAAGCCAGATCCTTTCCTTGTCATCCAACACCGCATCATACACATCATCTATCTGGTGCAGCATCTGAAATGAAAGTCGTTTCACTTCATTATTCTTTATGGTCCAGATCCCCTTTCCATACGATGCAATCAATATGTCCCCATTTTGGCGAAACAAGATTTTTGAAATAGCAATGCCTTTTAAAGAATCTATTGTTATGATCCTGTTGTCACCCGGTACAGACAGCACCTGTATTAATCCATCGTCGTAGCCTGCCCATATTTCTCCGCCTTTTCGCTCAGCAATGGCAGTGACTTCATGTGCTTCACCATCCATTCTGCCTGTTTTCCAGTAATTGCGGCCATCATATGAGTAGAGGCCCTGATCAGTTCCAAGCCAGATCAGCTGATCGCTTCCCTGAAACAGTATACTTATCTTTTGAATGTCTCCATCAAAATCGAGAGGCATCTGCCTGAAGTAATATTCCTGGCACCTGATAGTAAATACCATCCCAATGAATCCAAGGACAATGATCCATTTCATGTCTTGGTGGTCAGCGAGAGCATGGCACTTACAGTTACCTGGATTTCCTGCGCTATTTTCTGATTGACAATCTTGGGAACTTCTATCTGGTGATCCATGAGCGGGATCATGAATTGTGCTTTTGCATTGATATCTGTTCCATTACACACCAGCACGATTCTGATAATCCGCTCTTTCGTACGACCATGAATGTTGAGATGCCCTTTTGCCCTGACTTCATACCTTCCAGGTTGGGTGAAATCGACAGCTTCAATGATTTTTCCTGTAAAGCTTGCTTCCGGATATTTGGATGCTTCAAGATAATTTTCATAAAAATGCTGACGCTGCAATCCATTATTAAATCCATTGAAAGAAAGTATCGGAACGATGAATGCAAAAGAGAGATCATCATTTCCGATTGCACCTTCCAGCTTTGAAGAAGATGCGATAATGGTTTCTAACGGAGCTACAGATTTAAATGTGATATGGCCATCTGTAGTCGTATAAATATTTCCCTGCGCCACAGAAATTGAAGCGCATGAAAAAATACAAAACAAGATGAAGACAAATATTTTCAATGGGTTACATTTTATTTTTATACTTTCCATTCTTCCTCCTTGCGATATACCATTCCTTTAAAATGTGCCACGAGGTCGTCATTTCGCATCACTTTGATATGATAAATCGCGATTTTATTTCCCAGGGAAGTCTCTTCTGCTTCCGCTCTCAGCATATCACCAGGGTGTACCGGTTTAAGATGGTTGATCGAAGTTTCTATGGATACTGCTTTTCTTCCCTGCGAATTTGAAGCAAAAGCAAGCGCACTATCTGCCAATGCATACGTAATCGCACCATGCGCTATTCCGAAACCATTGACCATCTCCGGACGAACCAGCATCTGAAGGATGCAAAAACCGGGCCTCTCTTCAATACGCTCTATTCCCAACCACTGGCTGAAGGCATCTGCATGGTACATCTTTTCTACGATCCGGTTCATGCATAAAAGGTTTGTGTTTCGGCAGCCATCCTCCGCAACAATACACTGCATCTGTAACGCTCTTCGTGATACAGGTTGTATAAAGCATCCATTCTGCGGACACATTCTTCTATGCCGATTTTATCCGCCCATCGCAGCAAACCCATGGGATAATTTACGCCGGTGGTCATAGCTAAATCAATATCCTCTTTTGAAGCTATTCCATAGTACAATGCTTCTGCAGCCTCATTGATCAGCATCGCGATGATGCGGTCACTGATTTCATTTTCTTCTATACCAGGCGAAATGATTGTTGGTGCACTATCAGATTCGTAATTGTAGAACCCTCTTCCCGTTTTACGCCCATACCATCCGGCCCTGACAAGATTTGCCTGAAGAACGGAAGGTTTATATCTCGCATCAAAGTACATCGCTGCCCAGACTGTCCTGGTGACTGACTCGTTGATGTCGTTTCCAATAAAATCCATCAGTTCGAATGGCCCCATTTTGAAACCGCCTGCTTCACGCATACATTGATCGATGAATGAAGGCTCGGCTATGTGTTCTTCCGCTATTCGCAGAGCTTCTCCATAGAACGGTCTTGCGATTCGATTGACAATAAATCCCGGTGTGTCTTTCGCTTTCACCACTATTTTGCCCCAGGATGTGATAATATCTGTTACAGATTTAAGGACATCATCAGATGTTTGAAGCGCGGGAATAATCTCTACAAGCTTCATCAGCACGGGGGGATTAAAAAAATGTATTCCGACAAACCGTTCTGGTTTCTTCAACACTTTGGCGAGCCCCGTTATAGAGAGGGATGATGTATTTGTAGCCAGTATCGCATTTTCTGAAACGATAGATTCGACTTGCGAAAATATTTTTCGCTTTTCATCCACATCCTCGATGATGGCTTCGATCACAAGATCACTTATCGAAATACTTTCTATTTGACCGATAAAATATATTCTCCCAAAAATGGCTTTTGATTCCTGGTCATCGAATTTATTTTTAGCTACAAGTCTGTTTAGCGATATTAAAATAGAATCGCGTGCTTTTTCAATTGCAGATGGAAATGGATCGTAAAGCATGACTTCATGACCGGCCATAGCTGCCACCTGGCATATTCCGCTTCCCATTGCTCCCGCACCGATGACAGCTATCCGACTCATAATCCTTTGAATATTGCTTTGCGTTTTTCAAGAAAAGCATTTACGCCCTCTGCATAATCTTCTGTTTGACCTGCAGCGGTTTGAAGCATTTCTTCGACATCAAGTTGTTGCGCAAGATTATTATTCAGGCTTTGATTTAGTGCTTTTTTCGTCAACGCCAGCCCTTTTGTGGGCATATTGGCCAAACGTATAGCTAAAGAAGAAACATATTCATCCCATTCTTCATCCGGTATCGCTTTGTAAATCATGCCCATCGACTCGGCATCCTTTGCCGGGACTTTTTCACCCAACATCATCAATGCACTCGCTCTTTGAAAACCAATTAAGCGGGGCAAATGATACGTCCCACCGCTGTCTGGTATGAGACCGATATGACTGAATGCCTGAAGAAAATAAGAAGACATTTTTGCGACCACTATATCACAGGCCAGTGCAATGTTTGCTCCTGCACCGGCAGCTGCACCGTTGACTGCCGCTATGACGGGAATATCCAGATTTCGCAATTGCTTTATAATCGGATTGTAATGATCTGCTACGATACGCTGCAATTCAGGCCCATTCGGATCAGTCACTTCATTTAGATCCTGACCGGCACTAAAAGCTTTTCCTCCACCTGTGAGGACTAAACATCTCGTACCATCTTTTGCACATTCATCAAGTCTGGCTTGCAGATCAAGTGCCATCTCTTTTACGAAACTATTATATCGCTGAGGCCGGTTAAACCTGATCGTTGTCACAGGTCCATCACGGCTTACCAGTATCATTTCTGTATTTTCAGCCATAGGTATTCTAATTCAATTTTTCTAAAAGCTATCCTTAAAAGTACTAAGATCCTTCCGACCCTCTGTGAGCCCATTAGTCCATGTACAGCACAAGACCCTTTAGATAATGTCCTTCAGGATGAAAAATGGAAGTGGGGTGGTCCGGTCCCTGGGTTAATTCATGCGCTACTCTGGCCATTCGTCCGGATTCAATAGCTGCAGCTACAATCGTGTGATCAAACATCGCTTTGTCCACCACCTGAGAACATGAAAATGTAAAAAGCATCCCGCCTTTTTTTACTCTCGCCATGGCCAGGATGTTTAATCTTTTATATGCCTGAATAGCATTGTGACGTTTACTGATGTTTTTCGCGAATGCAGGAGGATCGACGATGACAATATCGTACAATTCATCATGCTTTGTCAACCAGGTCAGCACATTTTCTTTTATACTCGTGTGATGCTGTGTAAATACATTGATAGAAATGTTTTTATCCAACAGGCTTAATGCAGGTGCGGATGTATCAATTGAAGTAACTTCTTTTGCACCTCCCTTAAGTGCATACATTGAAAAACCACCTGTGTAACAAAAACAATTCAATACAGATTGATCCTTGCTGTATCGTTTTACTAATTCCCTATTCTCGCGCTGATCAAGAAAGAATCCTGTTTTCTGTCCTTTGACTACATCAATTTGAAAATGAATGCCGCCTTCAAATATGATCATCTCTTCAGGTGCATTTCCAACCAGCCATTCATCCTGCGTTTCTTTTGCATATTCTACCGGTAATGCATCATGACTTTTAGAATACACTGCTTTAATTGGAATCGAGGATATCCTTGTCAATGCTTCTGCAATATCAACCCGTGATTTGTGCATTCCGATCGAATGTGCCTGGAATACGGCTACTTCTCCATATACATCGATGATGAGACCTGAAAGTTGATCGCCTTCACCATGTACAAGTCTGAATGCTTCATTAAAACCTGGCTGAATTAAACCCAGCCTGAATCTGTATTCAGCAGCGGCCTGAAGACGTCTGTCCCAGAATGCAGCATCAATATCTTCTTCGATGAATGAAATAATTCTGACTGCAAGACTACTGTCCTGATAATGCCCTACACCGATCACTTCATCTCTTGAATCGTGAATCGTCACAGTGGAGCCATCTTTGAGATCCTCAGTTGCAGATTCTATAGCCCTTGAAAAAATCCATGGGTGATGACGTAGTACTGATTCTTCTCTTCCTTTGT